>NZ_JAVAJJ010000008.1:0-254574 GCF_052112305.1 Pseudomonas sp. QLc11A | reverse complement strand
CCATGCTTGCCACGCTTCCCTCCCCCGCCCGCCCCGGGCTCAGCCGACGCTGGTTCCTGGCCGCCGCGGCCGGGCTGCTGGCTGGCGGCGTGCTGGCGGACCGTTTGTTCCTCGGCTGGCGAGCGAGTCAGCAGACTCACAGCTGGCGCGGTCTGGTGGCCGACTACATGGCGCTCTACGTGCCGGAAACCCTGGATCACCTGCCCGCTGATGAAGCCTCCCAACGGGCCCAACTGCAGACCATCGATGCGCGCCTGGGCCTCGACCTCGCGCCGGCAAAACTGAGCCTGCCCCGTGCCGAGTTCAAGCGGGCGCAAATCCTCGAGTACGACGGCGCCCCCATCGCCCAGATCACCTACCTCGATCCGGCGCACGGCCCCATGGCGTTGTGCGTGACCCGCTCCAACAGCGGCAGCCGCCATTTCGCCCGGGAACAGCGACGCGAGCTGAACATCGTGTATTGGGCGGACATGGAGCACGCCTGGATGCTGATCGGGCATCAGCCAATGACGGATCTGGAGGAGATGGCCAAACTGTTGCGGGGCCGGTTGAGCGCTTGATACGCAGGCACAGGTTTGCGGGGGCGTAAAAAGCCCCCGCAAACCATCATGTTGTACTGCGGCCGACGCCCGACTTCTCAAGGTCTTGTACCCTTGGCGGCACACCATCCACCCCGCTCGTCATCGTGAATCTCACCGCATCGCCGACAAGAAAACAGGCGTTACCCTCTGCGGTCATGTTCGGTCCAATCCGGATCGCCAAGGTGCAACAGCCGCCATCAGGCATGACCATCGCAAATTTTGTCGACACGCTTTCGACCTTGACTTCCCTGATCGCACTGATCGTGCCCTGCCCGCAGGTTTTTATTATTGGCGCGCCCATTCGTCCCTCCAGCCTCGCCGCCTGTATTGACTTCGCAGGCTAATGAGACCCGTAAGCGTGGCACCTTGCTACTGTCAAACCTGACAGATGATGCGGCCGTTTGTCGAAATCAGACCGGCAATGGCAACCACAAGCGAAACCGCGCCCCGCCCAGCGGCGAGGCTTGCACCGTCAGCGTGCCGCCCTGGGCTTCCAGGGCGCGGCGGCTGATCGCCAATCCCAGCCCGAAACCACCCGTGGCGCGGTCTCGACTGCGGTCGAGACGGTAGAAGGGTTCGAAAATCCGCTCGCGCTCGTCATCCGGAATGCCGATACCGTCATCGTCGACCCAGATTTCACAGCCGCCGGCACAGACCTGCACACCGATCTGGATACGCTTTTCGCAGTAGCGCATGGCGTTGCGCAGCAGGTTTTGCAAGGCGCGGGCGGTCAGGCGCGGGTCGAGGTTGAAGCGTTCGAGCTGGCCGTGCAGCAGCACGTCGATGACAATCTCCGGGGATTCCAGCTCCTCGTCGACGCTGCCAAGGATGCTGTCGATGAACTCATCCAGCGACACTTCGACCCGCTCCGGTAGTCGCGCCGGGTTTTGCAGGCGACTGTAGGACAGCAGCTCCAGCACCAGCTCATCGAGCTCCCGGATGTGCGCCACCAGGCTTTGCAGGCGTTCGCGGCTGGCTGCCGGCAAGTCGTCGGACAGCGCCAGCGCAAGGCCAAAATCCAGGCGCGTCAGCGGCGTGCGCAACTCGTGGGACACCGCATTGAGCAAGTCGCGCTGCTGGTTGAGCAGGTTCTCGATGTCGCCGGCCATGGTGTCGAACACACTGGCCAGGCTGCCGATGTTGGAACTCGGGGAGATTTGCGTGCGCTCGCCCAGGTGGCCCTTGCCAAAGCGCTCGGCCGCGCCCTTGAGGCGTTCCAGGTCACGCCAGTGCGGGCGCAACCACAGCAACAGGCACGCGAGCATGGTCGCGCCGATCAGTACGTTGATGCTCCAGTACAACAGGTTGACGTCCAGCGGGTCCGGCGGCACCACCATTTGCACCACGGTGCGCTCATTCAGCGGCGCAACCGCCAGCGTGCGCCAGCCCCAGTCACCCACGCGCACAACGTTCTCGCCCCGCTGCAAGCGCTGCTGCTCTTCGGGCGTCAGGCTGCTGTCATCGTTACCGCTGAGCACGATGTGCAGCGGATTGAAGTCCTTGTCCATCTCAGCGGCCAGGGCCGGCCACTGTTCGGCCGGGGCCGCGTGAAACTGTTTGACGATCAGCGTTTGCAGGCCACGGGAGTAATCGAGGTTGTAGGTGACAAAGCGCTCCTGGAACACCTTGACCACCAGATCCGGCACCAGATAAATCGCCGCGCTGAACGAAACGATGGTCACCAGGTACAAGCGAAAGAGGATTCTGAACATCGGCTCAGCATTCCCACTCGGAACGGCTGAACAGGTAGCCCTTGCCCCATACGGTCTTGATCTTGCGCGCCTCGCCGGCGTGGTCGTCGAACTTGCGCCGCAACTTGGAAATCGCCACGTCCACCGAACGGTCGGTGCCGTTGAATTCGATGCCGCGCAGGCGTTGCAGGATCTGGTCGCGGCTCAGCACCTCCCCGGCATGCCGGGCCAGCACCACCAGCAGGTTGTACTCACCGCTGGACAAGTCCACCAATTGCTCGCGCCAGGTCACGGTGCGTTCGGACAGATCGATGCACAGGTTGCCCATCAGAATGCGGTCGTTGGCGGTCTGCGGCTCGCTGAGGCTGCTGCGGCGCAACAGGGTCCGCACCCGCGCCAGCAGCACCCGTGGCTCGCAGGGTTTGGTCACGTAATCGTCGGCCCCCATTTCCAGGCCCAGTACCTGATCGTGGCTGTCGTCGCGGGCGGTGAGCATCAGGATCGGCAAGGTCGCCGAATCGGCGCGCAGCAGGCGACAGACTTGCAGGCCGTCGAGGCCGGGCAGCATCAGGTCGAGGATCACCAGGTCCGGCGGATTGAGCCGCGCACGTTCGCGCACATGGTCACCGCGACCGATCACGCTGACGGAATAACCGTTGCGCTCCAGGTAGCTGGCAATCAGTTCGGCGAGGGCGGTGTCGTCTTCGACCAGGAGGATGTTGGGCATGGGGTGTTTCCAGAAAGAGCCGTGGCGTCTGCATTGGCCTCTTCGCGAGCAGGCTCGCTCCCACAGGGGACCGCATTTCAAATGTGGGAGCGAGCCTGCTCGCGAAGGCGGCCTGACAGGCGCAATAAAGTTCAAGGACTGAAGGATATACGCCCTCACTCGTCTCCGAGTAAAACCCTTACACAATTTCACACAGCACCAACAAAGCTTCACCGCTACCCTCGCCTGCGCCCAGTAGGATGCTGGGAGTCTTTATTGGGGTATTACATGTCGAAGAATCTGCTTGCCAGGCTCAGTCTGATTGCTCTGGCGTTGACACTGGCCGCGTGCGACAAGGCCTCGAACGCCGAGGAACAGGCGCCGCTGGCCACGGTTCGCATCGAGACCATCGAAGCACAACCACTGACCATCAGCAGCGAACTGAGCGGACGGATTGCCGCACCACGCATGGCCGAAGTGCGTGCCCGCGTGGCCGGCGTAGTCCTGCAGCGCACCTTCCGTGAAGGCAGTGACGTGAAACAGGGCGATGTCCTGTTCCGCATCGACCCGGCACCGTTCAAGGCCGATCTGGACAGCGCCGAAGCAGCGCTGCGCAAGGCCGAGGCCAACGCGTTCCAGGCCCGGTTGCAGGAACAGCGCTATGCCCAGTTGATCGACGACAAGGCCATCAGCGGCCAGGACTACGACAACGCCCGGGCCAACGTGCGACAGACCGCCGCCGACGTCGCGGCCAACAAGGCTGCGGTGGAGCGGGCGAAACTCAACCTCGGCTACGCCACCGTCACCGCGCCGATTTCCGGGCGCATCGGCCGTGCGCTGGTCACCGAAGGCGCGCTGGTCGGGCAGAACGAAACCACGCCGCTGGCGCTGATCCAGCAACTCAATCCGATTCATGCCGACCTGACCCAGTCCACCCGTGAGCTCAACGAACTGCGCCGCGCCTTCCGTTCCGGCCAGTTGCAGCAGGTCGGCCAGGACCAGGCCAAGGCCACGCTGATTCAGGATGACGGCAGCCTCTACCCGCTGCCGGGCAAAATGCTGTTCAGCGACATCACCGTCGACCCGGGCACCGGCCAGATCATCCTGCGCAGTGAGTTCCCCAACCCCGACCTCGACCTGCTGCCCGGCAGTTTCGTGCGCGTGCGCCTGGAACAAGCGGTCAACCGCCAGGGCATCAGCGTGCCGCAACGGGCCATCCAGCGCGACAGCGCGGGCATCGCCCAGGTGCTGCTGCTCGACGCCGAACAGCGCGTCGGCCAGCAACCGGTCGAACTGGGCGCCGTGCAGAACGATCGCTGGATCGTCACCGGCGGCCTGAAAGCCGGCGACCGCATCGTCATCGAGGGCCTGCAGCACGCCCGCCCCGGCGAGAAAGTGCAGATCGACGACTCCCCTCTTCCACTTGCCCAGGTGACTGGTCAGTAAGCAGGACGCTTTTTTATGCCGCAGTTCTTTATCGACCGCCCGGTGTTTGCCTGGGTGGTCGCGTTGTTCATCCTGCTGGCCGGTGCCCTGGCCATTCCGCAGTTGCCGGTCGCCCAGTACCCCGACGTCGCGCCGCCGCAGATCGAAATCTATGCCGTGTACCCCGGCGCTTCGGCGCAAACCGTGGACGAAAGCGTGGTCAGCCTGATCGAGGAAGAACTCAACGGCGCCGATCACCTGTTGTATTTCGAATCCCAGAGCAGCCTCGGCAGCGCGACCATCAAGGCCACTTTCCAGCCGGGCACCAACCCGGAACTGGCGCAGGTCGATGTGCAGAACCGCCTCAAGGCCGTGGAGTCACGCCTGCCGCAAGCGGTCATCCAGCAAGGTTTGCAGGTGGAGAAAGTCTCCTCCGGTTTCCTGCTGTTGATCACCCTGACCTCCAGCGACGGCAAACTCGACGACGTGGCGCTCAGCGATTACCTGGCGCGCAATGTGATGAACGAGATCAAGCGCCTGGACGGCGTCGGCAAGGCGCAGCTGTATGGCGCCGAGCGGGCGATGCGGATCTGGATCGACCCGCAGAAACTGCTCGCCTTCAACCTGACGCCAGCGGACGTCAACGCCGCCATCGTCGCGCAAAACGCCCAGGTGTCGGCCGGCAGCATCGGCGATCTGCCGACCCGCACCACCCAGGAAATCACCGCGACCATTCTGGTCAAGGGTCAGTTGTCGACCCCCGAAGAGTTTGCCGACATCGTTCTCAAGGCCAACCCGGACGGTTCGACCGTGCGCATCAGCGATGTGGCGCGGGTCGAGATCGGTAGCCAGGAATACCAGTTTTCCACGCGCCTGAACGGCAAGCCGTCCACCGCCGTCGCCGTGCAGTTGTCGCCGGGCGCCAACGCCCTGAACACCGCGACCCTGGTGCGGGCGAAGATGGATGAACTCAAGCGCTACTTCCCGGCGAACGTCGAGTACTCGATCCCGTACGACACCTCCCCCTTCGTCAAGGTCTCGATCACCAAGGTGGTCTACACCCTCTTTGAAGCCATGCTGCTGGTGTTCGCAGTGATGTTCCTGTTCCTGCAGAACATCCGCTACACGCTGATTCCGACGCTGGTGGTACCGGTGGCGTTGATGGGCACCTTTGCGACGATGCTGGCGCTGGGGTTTTCGATCAACGTGCTGACCATGTTCGGCATGGTGCTGGCCATCGGCATTCTGGTGGACGACGCCATCGTGGTGGTGGAGAACGTCGAGCGCATCATGGCCACCGAGGGCCTGTCGCCCAAGGAAGCCACGCGCAAGGCCATGCGGCAGATCACCGGGGCCATCATCGGCATCACCCTGGTGCTGGTCGCGGTGTTCATTCCGATGGCGTTCATGCAAGGCTCGGTCGGGGTGATTTACCAGCAGTTCTCGTTGTCGATGGCCACCTCGATCCTGTTCTCGGCCTTCCTCGCCCTGACCTTGACCCCGGCCCTGTGCGCGACGCTGCTCAAGCCGATTGCCAAAGGCGAGCACCACGAAAAGAGCGGATTCTTCGGCTGGTTCAACCGCCGCTTCGAGCAACTGACCGAGCGCTATCAAGGCTGGGTCGCCTACGCGTTGAAACGCACCGGGCGCTACCTGTTGATCTACGGCGTGCTGCTGATCGGCCTGGGCCTGGCCTTCAGTCGCCTGCCCTCCTCGTTCCTGCCGGTGGAGGACCAGGGTTACACCATCACCGACATCCAGTTGCCACCGGGCGCGAGCAAGAACCGCACGGTGCAGGTGGCCGAGCAGGTGGAAGCACACAACGCCGGTGAGCCGGGCATTCGCGACAGCGTGGTGATTCTCGGGTTCAGCTTCTCCGGCAGCGGGCAAAATGCGGCGCTGGCGTTCAGCACGCTCAAAGACTGGTCCGAGCGCGGCAGCGACGATTCGGCCAGCTCGATTGCCGACCGGGCCAACGTCGCCCTCAGCCAGATCAAGGACGCGGTGACCTTTGCCGTGCTGCCACCGCCCGTGGATGGCCTGGGTACGTCCAGCGGCTTCGAGTTCCGCCTGCAGGATCGCGGTGGTCTCGGCCATGAGAAGCTGATGCAAGCGCGCACCGACTTGCTCGCGGCCGCCGAAAAAAGCCCGATCCTGATGAACGTGCGCGAAAGCGCCCTGGCCGAGGCGCCGCAGGTGCAACTGGTGGTCGACCGCAAGCAGGCCAACGCGCTGGGGGTGTCCTTTGCCGACGTCGGCAACGTGCTGTCCACGGCCGTGGGCTCGGCGTACATCAACGACTTCCCCAATCAGGGGCGGATGCAGCGCGTCGTGGTGCAGGCCGAGGGCGACCAGCGCAGCCAGGTGCAAGACCTGCTGAAGATCCACGTGCGCAACACCCACGGAAAAATGGTGCCCTTGTCAGCCTTCGTGCAGGCCAAATGGACCCAGGGCCCGGCGCAGTTGACCCGCTACAACGGCTATCCGGCGATCAGCATTTCCGGTGAACCGACGCCGGGCCACAGCACAGGCGAAGCCATGGCCGAGATCGAGCGGTTGGTGGCGCAAGGCCCGGCGGGCCTGGGCCAGGAATGGACCGGGTTGTCGCTGCAGGAACGCCTGTCCGGCAGCCAGGCGCCGATCCTGCTGGGGTTGTCGCTGTTGATCGTGTTCCTGTGCCTGGCGGCGTTGTACGAGAGCTGGTCGATCCCGACCTCGGTGCTGCTGGTAGTGCCGCTGGGTGTGCTCGGCGCGGTGCTGGCCGTGACCTTGCGCGGCATGCCCAACGATGTGTTCTTCAAGGTCGGGCTGATCACCATCATCGGCCTGTCGGCGAAGAACGCGATCCTGATCATCGAGTTCGCCAAGAGCCTGTACGACGAAGGCCACGACCTGGTCGACGCCACCCTGCAAGCGGCCCGCCTGCGGTTGCGGCCGATCGTCATGACTTCGCTGGCGTTCATCCTTGGCGTGGTGCCCCTGGCGATCGCGACCGGCGCCAGTTCGGCGAGCCAGCAGGCCATCGGCACCGGGGTGATCGGCGGGATGATCACGGCGACGCTGGCCGTGGTGTTCGTGCCGGTGTTTTTTGTGGTGGTGATGAAACTGGTGCGCAAGCGCCATAAACCATACTGACCAACACCACAAAAACCTGTGGGAGCGGGCTTGCCCGCGATGAGGCCGTCACATCCAACATCAATGTTGCCAGACGGTCCGCCATCGCGGGCAAGCCCGCTCCCACAGGGATCTCATTGGTTTCAGGAATATAGTCAGAACTGACCACCCTGGGCTAAGGTGATTGCATCGCCCCAACCCGTCGAGCCTCCATGCCCTACCTCACCCACACCCACCCTCGCCTGTCCGCCGCCACGACGCTCGGTATCGCGGCGGGCATCCTGGTTCCGGCCGATTCGGTGATCAGTAAAATCCTCATCGGCTGGAATGCCGGAGTCTGGACTTACCTGATCCTGATGTCCTGGCTCACCGTGCGTTCAAAAGCGACCGACGTGAAACGCATCGCCGAAATCGAAGATGAAAACGCCGGACTGGTGCTGTTGGTGGTGTGCATCGCGGCATTGGCCAGCCTGGCGACTATCACCTTCGAACTGGCTGGCAGCAGAGACCTTGAAACCACGCGCAAGCTCCTGCACTACGGCTTCACTGCTTTTTCGGTGATCGGCTCGTGGCTGCTGATCGGGGTGATTTTCAGCGTGCACTACGCGCGCCTGTTTTACACCTGGGAAGGCAAAGAGCCGGCGCTGCGCTTTGCTGAAGGCCTGACGACGCCCAATTACTGGGACTTCCTGTACTTCTCGTTCACCGTCGGCGTGGCGGTGCAGACCTCGGATGTCGGCGTGGCGACCCGTGATTTGCGCAAGATCGTGCTGGCGCAGTCGCTGATCGGTTTTCTGTTCAACACTGCCATCCTCGGGTTCTCAATCAATATTGCGGCGGGCCTGTTCAACTGATGCCTGCACAAACGTTCTAGTCATCGCACTTGCAGCAGGCGTTAAATAGCTCGGCAATCCGCCCCGCAGGTGCAAGATGAGCCCTCACAACTGGATCGACCTGTCCCAGGACGCCGACACCGGCATCGAGACTCTGCGCGCGCATTTCGAAGGTCACGCCTACGACCCGCACTGGCATGACAGTTATCTGGTGGGCGTCACCGAGCAAGGGGTCCAGCAATTCAATTGCCGACGGGCCAGGCACCAGAGCACGCCGGGCAAGGTGTTTTTGCTCGAGCCCGGTGACATCCATGACGGTGACGCACCGACCGCCGACGGTTTTACCTACCGCATGCTGTACCTCGATCCGCAGTGGTTACAGCGCGAACTCGGCGCCGTGTTCGATCATGCCCCCGACAACAGCCAACTGAGTTTCGCCGCCACCCTGGCCTGCGATGCGCGCCTGGCCCAGGCCACCAGCCTGGCGTTTGAAACCCTGCATCGCGGTGAGCTGAAGATCGTCCGCCAGACCGCCCTCGACACGTTGCTCGAGCGCCTGACCAGCCACTTGCATTGGCGCGCACGCGATGGCCAGGACCCGCGTCTGCCGCGCGTGGCGCAGAAGGCCCGGGACTACCTGCATGCCAACGCGCAATACGACATCGGCCTCGATCAACTGGCAGCCGTCACAGGTGTCGACCGCTTCCGCCTGACCCGCGCGTTCAAGGCCGCTTACGGCATGGCGCCCCACGCGTATCTGGTGCAATTGCGCCTGGCAACCGCCCGGCGAATGCTGGCCCGAGGCGAGCAACCGGCGACGGTGGCGATGGCGCTGGGCTTTGCCGACCAGAGCCATCTGGGCCGATGGTTCGTGCGCGCCTACGGCCTGACACCGGCGCTGTACCGCAAGCGCTGCTCAAATCTTCCAGACAAGTAACGCCGGGGATTGTGAAGATCGGTTTCACTGATCTTTACCGGAGTTTGCCCGCGATGCTCTCTTCTTTCCCGACGTTGCTGCCCTTCCTGCTCTTTGCCTTTGTGGCGTCCATCACACCCGGACCGACCAATATTCTGGTGCTCAGCAACAGTGCCCGATACGGCTTGGGCGCCGCTCTGCCGATTATCTTCGGCGCCTGCGCCAGTGCCGCGACGCTGGTGTTGCTGGTGGGCACGGGCGTTGGCTCTTCACTGACGGCCTGGCCCGCGTTGCAAAACGTCATGCAATGGGTCGGGGTAGCGTGGCTGAGTTATCTGGCCTGGCAGATCATCCGTTCGCCGGCCGAAGCCATCAGCACGCAGAAAACCGCTGCTCGACTGGGTTGGGTGGGCGCCGCCAGCCTGCAATGGATCAACCCGAAAACCTGGATGATGGCGCTGGCGGTGGTCAGTGTCTTCGCTGGAGCGGGCGAAGATCGGCTCGTCCATGTGATCAATCTTTCATGGGTGTTCTTTCTGGTTTCCTTGCCCTGCCTGGGGGGCTGGGCGCTGCTCGGTGCCGGGTCGAGTCGCTGGTTGCGCTCGCCCCGGGCCATGCAACGTTTCAATCGCTGCATGGGCCTGGTGCTGCTGGGTTCAGCGTGGCTGAGTGTGCTGGCCTGAACGCCACCGGTCAGTGTTTTTTCGACAATCGACAATCCGGGGCTTGACGGCGAATTGGCTTTTGGTGTCTTCTGAAACCGGTTTCAGCGCTATCTCACGAAGCGCTCGACCTTATAAATCCAATAAGAAGGTTTCAGACCGTGAACGATTTCTCCGCCGCCCAGCGCAGCCGCGTGACCATGCTCGACGTGGCCGAACACGCCAAGGTCTCCAAGGCCAGCGTTTCACGGTTCATCGGCGAAGACCGCGCCCTGCTCTCCGATGCCATCGCCCAACGCATCGAGCAGGCGATTGCCGAACTGGGCTATCGCCCGAACCAGATGGCCCGAGGCCTGAAACGCGGGCGCACCCGCCTGATCGGCATGCTGGTGGCCGATATCCGCAACCCTTATTCAATTGCCGTGATGCACGGGGTGGAAACCGCCTGCCGTCAGCACGGCTATAGCCTGGTGGTGTGCAACACCGACCGCGACGACGAGCAAGAGCGCCAGCACCTGGCCCTGCTGCGCTCGTACAACATCGAAGGCCTGATCGTGAACACCCTCGGTCATCACCGTGACGAATTGCACGAACTGCACCGGGAAATGCCCCTGGTGCTGGTGGACCGCAAGGTCGAGCACCTTGAGAGCGACATGGTCGGGCTGGACAATCCGGCAGCCGTTGAAATGGCCCTTGCGCATCTTGAAGAACGCGGCTACCGCGACGTGTTGATGGTGACCGAACCGTTCGATGGCACCAGTTCACGGATCGAGCGGGTCGCCAGTTTCAAGGCGCAAATTGCCCTGCGCCCGGCCCTCCATGGCAGCCTCATCGAAACCGGCAGTGAACTGACCGCAAAACTTGCAACCTTCCTCGACACGCCCGGCCCCGGCCCGAAAGCGCTGTTTTGCGCGAACGGCATTGCGGCGCTGACCTGCACCCATGCGTTGCGTGAACTCAAGTGCAACCTGTTCGAGGATGTGGGCTTGATCGCCCTCGATGACCTGGATTGGTATCCGTTGGTGGGTAGCGGGATAACTGCGCTGGCCCAGCCAACAACCGAGATTGGCGCCAGTGCGTTTGAGTGTTTGCTCAAGCGGCTGCGGGGGGATGACGGGGCAGTGCGGACGCTGGATTTTTCGGCGCGGTTGATTGTCAGGGGGTCGACCCTTGGAAATTTTCGGTGAATGTTCCGGCCCCTTCGCGGGCAAGCCCGCTCCCACAGTGATTTGTGTCGTTCACAAATGCTGTGTACCCCAGAGATCCTGTGGGAGCGGGCTTGCCCGCGATGGGGCCCTAAAAATCACCCTTTTTTTTGAACAAAAATGAAACCGGTTTCAGAGGTAAAACAACAATGAACAAACCCGCCGTTTCCATCAGCCTTTCCAGCTACGGCGCCGACCTGGTGCGCCAGCGCGGCCAAGGCAGTTTTATCGAAGTACTGGCCGCCGCCGGCGCCACGCGTATTGAGTGGCGCGAGGAATTGCTGACCATTGAGGACCCCGTTCAACTGGCCAATGCCACTCAGGCAGAAGGCCTGGAGAGCGTGTATTCATCGCCAATGGAACTCTGGTTGGCCGGACAATCCAGGCCCAATCCAGCACTGATCACCGCCCTGCAACGCGCCCAGGCGTTCGGTGCCAAATGGCTGAAAGTGTCCCTGGGTTATTTCACTGACAACTGCGACCTGCACGCCCTCGCCCGGCTGCTGGACGCCAGCCCCGTGCAGTTGCTGGTGGAAAACGACCAGACCCTGCACGGCGGGCGCATCGAACCCTTCCAGCGCTTTTTCACTGAGGTCGAGCAACACCACTTGCCGATCAAGATGACCTTCGATATCGGCAATTGGCACTGGCAGGACCAGTCCGCCGCCAGCGCCGCGCGCCTCCTCGGACGCCACGTCGGCTATGTGCACTGCAAAGCGGTTACGCGTCGTGCCGACGACAAGCTGGTCGCCATCGCGCCGACCGCCAGCGACTTGCATCAGTGGGAACAGCTGCTGGGGCACATGGCCCAAGGCGTCATGCGGGCCGCGGAGTATCCGCTGCAAGGCGATGACCTGGTGCAACTGACCCGCGAACACGTGGCGGCCCTCGCCCGCCTCGGCCAGGCGCAACGGGAGAGTGCTCATGTCTGAGATCGATATTCTGTCCTTCGGCGAAACCATGGCGATGTTCGTTGCCGAGCAGGATGGCGACCTGGCCAGCGTTGGCGCCTTCCACAAACGCATCGCCGGGGCTGACAGCAATGTGGCGATCGGTTTGTCCCGGCTTGGCTTCAACGTGGCATGGCTAAGTCGGGTCGGTGCCGATTCGTTGGGCCGGTTCGTGGTCGACACCCTGGAAAAAGAAGGCCTGGATTGCCGTCACGTCGACATCGACACCGCCCACCCGACCGGTTTTCAACTCAAGTCCCGCACCGACGATGGCAGCGACCCGGTGGTCGAGTACTTCCGCCGTGGTTCGGCGGCCAGTCACCTGTCGCCGCACTCGATCGTGCCCGAGTTGCTCAAGGCCCGACACCTGCACGCCACCGGCATTCCCCCGGCGCTGTCGGAGTCGGCGCGGCAGATGTCGTTCGAGTTGATGACGCGCATGCGCGAGGCCGGGCGCAGCGTGTCCCTCGACCCGAACCTGCGCCCGAGCCTGTGGGCCAGCGAACGACAAATGATCACCGAGATCAACCGCCTCGCCGCCCTCGCCCATTGGGTGCTGCCGGGCTTGAGCGAAGGTCGATTGCTGAGCGGTTTCGAAGACCCGGCCGACATTGCCGCCTTCTACCTCGACCAGGGCGCCGAAGCTGTGGCGATCAAGCTTGGACCGCACGGTGCTTACTACCGCACCCATCTTGATCAAGGTTTCGTCGCTGGCGTGCCGGTGGCAACGGTGGTCGATACGGTGGGCGCCGGCGATGGTTTTGCCGTCGGCATGATCAGCGCGCTGCTGGAAAACCATAGCTTTGCCGAGGCCGTGAAACGCGCCAACTGGATTGGCAGCCGTGCGGTGCAGAGCCGGGGGGATATGGAGGGGTTGCCTACCCGATCCGAAATGCTCAGCGAATTCGAGGCCGCCATCGCGGGCAAGCCCGCTCCCACAGGTTTTGCGTCGGACTCGATCCTGTGGGAGCGGGCTTGCCCGCGATGAGGCCAGCACAGTCACTGAAGATCTAAACACCGTTACCTGCTGCGACAAAAACAACAAGCTCAGGAGCACCACTCATGAAAACCGCAACGCTCGCCACCCGCCGCTGGTGGTACATCATGCCCATCGTGTTCATCACCTATAGCCTGGCGTATCTGGATCGCGCCAACTATGGGTTCGCCGCCGCGTCCGGCATGGCGGCGGACCTGATGATCACACCAGGTTTGTCGTCGATGCTCGGCGCGCTGTTCTTCCTCGGCTACTTTTTCTTCCAGGTACCCGGCGCGATCTACGCGCAGAAACACAGTGTGAAGAAGCTGATTTTCGTCAGCCTGATCCTCTGGGGCAGCCTGGCGACCTTGACCGGGATTGTCTCCAATGCCTACTGGCTGATCGTCATTCGCTTCATGCTCGGCGTGGTCGAAGCGGCCGTCATGCCGGCGATGCTGATCTACCTGTGCCACTGGTTCACCCGCGCCGAACGCTCGCGGGCCAACACCTTCCTGATCCTCGGCAACCCGGTGACCATGCTCTGGATGTCAGTGGTCTCGGGCTACCTGGTGCAGCACTACAGCTGGCGCTGGATGTTCATCGTCGAAGGTTTGCCCGCGGTGTTGTGGGCATTCATCTGGTGGCGCCTGGCCGATGATCGTCCGTCACAGGCCAAGTGGCTCAACGATCAGGAAAAGCAGGATCTGGAAAGCGCACTGGCCGCCGAACAGGTCGGCATCAAGGCCGTGAAGAACTACGCCGAAGCCTTCCGCTCTCCCAAAGTGATCATCCTGGCCCTGCAGTTCTTCTGCTGGAGCATTGGCGTGTACGGTTTCGTGTTGTGGCTGCCGTCGATCCTCAAGGCCGGCGCGCAGATGGACATGGTCCAGGCCGGCTGGCTGTCGGCGCTGCCGTACCTGGCGGCAGTGATCGGCATGCTGCTGGTGTCCTGGGGTTCGGACAAACTGCAAAAACGTAAACGTTTCGTCTGGCCGCCACTGCTGATTGCCTCGATCGCCTTCTATGGCTCCTACGCCCTGGGTGCCGAACACTTCTGGTGGTCCTACACCCTGCTGGTGATTGCCGGCGCCTGCATGTACGCGCCTTACGGCCCCTTCTTCGCGATCATCCCGGAGATCCTCCCGGCCAACGTCGCGGGTGGCGCCATGGCGCTGATCAACAGCATGGGCGCCCTCGGATCGTTTGGCGGTTCCTATCTGGTTGGTTACCTGAACAGCTCCACCGGCTCGCCGGGTGCGTCGTACCTGTTGATGAGCGGCGCGTTGATGTTCTCGGTGGTACTGACGATTTTCCTCAAGCCCGGCGCCAGCGACCGGGAGCGGCCCTCGGCCACGGTAACGCGCGCCGCCACGGCACATTCCTGAATTGAAGTTGAGATCCCGAAGATGAAAAAGCAGGTCGTCCTCTACAAGAAACTCTCGCCGCTATTGATGGCTCGCTTGCACGAGCAGGCCGAAGTGACGCTGGTCGAAAACCTTGATGCCGAGGGCCTGGGCAAACTGCGCGAGGCCCTGCCCCTCGCTCACGGTTTGCTCGGTGCCAGCCTGAAGCTGGATGCCGAACTGCTCGACCTGGCGCCCGACCTACAAGCCATTGCCAGCGTCTCGGTGGGCGTCGACAACTACGACATCGACTACCTCACCGAACGGCGAATCCTGCTGAGCAACACGCCGGATGTGCTCACCGAAACCACCGCCGACACGGGGTTTGCACTGATCCTGGCGACCGCCCGGCGGGTAGTGGAACTGGCGAATCTGGTTCGCGCCGGCCAATGGAACCGCAACATCGGCCCTGCGCATTTCGGCAGCGACGTGCACGGCAAAACCCTGGGCATCATCGGCATGGGCCGTATTGGCGAGGCCCTGGCGCAGCGCGGGCATTTCGGGTTTGGCATGCCGGTGATCTACCACAGCCAGTCACCGAAACCGGCAGTGGAACAGCGGTTCAATGCGCGCTATCGAAGCCTGCCGGAACTGTTGCAACAGGCCGATTTCGTTTGCCTGACGTTACCGCTGACCGCTGAAACCCAAGGGCTGATCGGCGCAGAGCAGTTCGCCCAGATGCGTCCCGAGACCATCTTCATCAATATTTCGCGGGGTAAAGTGGTGGACGAAGCGGCGCTGATCGAAGCCTTGCGCACGGGCCGGATTCGCGCGGCGGGGCTGGATGTGTTCGACCACGAACCCTTGAATCAGGACTCGCCGTTGCTGCAGTTGAACAACGTGGTGGCCACACCACACATCGGCTCGGCCACCCATGAAACACGGGAGGCCATGGCCAGGTGCGCGGTGGACAACCTGTTGGCGGCGCTGGCCGGTGAGCGGCCGGCCAATCTGGTGAATGTTGGGGCGTGGAAGGGCTGAGGTATTCGGTGCCTGTCAGGCAGCCTTCGCGAGCAAGCCCGCTCCCACAATGGATTTGCTGTGAACACAGTACTTGTGAACAATAAAGATCAAATGTGGGAGCGGCGGTGCGACGATTCGACTTGCTCGCGAAGAGGGCAGCACAGGCAACACAAATCCTTCAGGCCCGCCGCACCTCCAGCAAATCCGTCGCACACAAAGCAATGCGCCGGCATGCATCAGCCAGCTTCATCTGATCCACCACCAGACCGATGCGGATATGTCCCGCCGCACTCGGCCCGAATGCTTCACCGGCCAACACCGACACGCCATAACCTTCCAGCAGTCGCTCGGCGAAGCGCTGGGCCGATAACCCGGTCTGGCGCACATCGACCATCACGAACATTCCGCCGTCCGGGCGTATCGGCTTGAGCCCCGGGCATTGCCCCAGGCTTGCACACACCAGGTCGCGGCGCTGGCGATACTCTTCACGCATCGAGGCCACTTCCGGCAGGTCCCGGTCCAGCGCCAACTGCGCAGCGTTCTGCACGAAATCCGGGATACCGAACAACATGCTCAGCGACAAATTGACCAGGTGACCCGCCATGGGCTTGGGCCCAATCACCCAGCCCACCCGCCAACCACTCATGGCGTGGGATTTGGACAGGCTGTTGATCGTCGCGGTGCGCTCGGCCATGCCCGGCAGGCTCGCCGGGCTGATGTGCTGGCCTTCGTACAGCAAGTCGCTGTAGACCTCGTCACTGATCAGCCACAAATCGTGACGAATGCACAGTGCCGCCAGCTCTTGCCAGATGGCCAGTGGCAAACTGGCGCCGGATGGATTGTTCGGACTGTTGAGCAGTATGGCGCGTGTCTTGGGCGTGATCCGCGCCGCGACATCCAGCGGGTCGACGCGAAACCCGTTCTGCGGGCGCACAGGCACCGGGACCACGGTGGCCGCACACGCGCCGATCACGCCTTCATAGGTCACGTACATCGGCTCGGCGACAATCACTTCATCGCCCGGGTCGAGCAGGCACTGCGCCACCGAATACACCGCGCACTGCGCCCCCGGAAAGACGATCACGTGTTCGCCATCCACCACCTGGCCACTGCGTTGCCGATGCCGGCGGGCAATGCTGTCGCGCAGCCCTCGACTGCCGCGCACTTCAGGGTAGTGCGTATCACCGGCCAACAGGCTGGCGATGGCGGCCTGGACAATGGGTTGCGGCGTATCGAAGTCGGGGTCGCCAATGGACAACAGCAGGACGTCGACGCCCTGTTCGCGCAAGTGCAGCGCTCGATCGTGAATCTGCCAGGCCGCCGCACCGTCACCGGCGATTCGTTGGGTCAAGGCTGAGTAGCGCATGTTGTTCTCCTGTCGCGCGGGTACTCCAAGCCACAACCCTATCTCAAATCACGAAACGCGCCAGCATGGCGTTCAAATCCACCCTCGAAATTGCCATCGGGGACTTTGTGGCGAGGGGGCTTGCTCCCGTTCGGCTGCGCAGCAGCCGCAATACGTATACTGGATTTACCAGGCAAAAAGCGGGACTGCTTCGCAGTCCAACGGGGGCAAGCCCCCTCGCCACAGAAAAACCCTCAGTCGCAGCGGACGGCCATCCGCCAGACACGCGCGATGTCGGTTGCCCGCTCACGCAGCAAGCGCGGCGCCTCGGCACAGGCCTGTTCCAGGGTCATCGGCCCGCTTGCCAGGGCGAACGCAGCGTCGATGCCGTGCTCATAAAGCGCCTGATACCCCTCGCCCAGCGTGCCGGCGATGACGATGACCGGCACGGCGTGTTGCCTGGCGACACGCGCCACACCGAATGGCGTCTTGCCGCGCAGGGTTTGCGCATCGAAACGCCCTTCGCCGGTGATCACCAGATCGGCGCCTGCAACCGCCTCGGCCAGACCCACCAGTTCGCCGACCACCTCGACTCCGGCCTTGAACTGCGCACCCAGGAACGCCTTGGCGGCAAACCCCAGGCCACCCGCCGCGCCACTCCCCGGTTCGTCGCGAACGTCGTTGCTCAAAGCGGCCGCGCAATGGTCGGCAAAGTGCCCCAGCGCCCGGTCCAGTTGTTGGACCTGCACGGGCGAGGCGCCTTTTTGCGGGCCGAAAATCGCCGAGGCGCCGTGGGGGCCGCACAGCGGATTATTGACGTCGGCAGCGATGTCGAAGCGCACCTGCGCCAGACGCGGATCGATATCGCTCAGGTCCACCCGGGCCAATTGCGCAAGGGCGAGTCCGCCCGGTGACAGCGTCTGCCCCTGAGCGTCCAGCAATTTCACGCCCAGGGCCTGCACGGCACCGGCGCCGCCGTCGTTAGTCGCGCTGCCGCCAATCGCCAGGATCACCCGTTGTGCACCGGCATCCAGTGCGGCACGGATCAATTGCCCGGTGCCGAAGGTGCTGCTGATGCACGCATCCCGCTGCGCCACCGGGACCAACTGCAAACCGCTGGCCTCGGCCATTTCGATGATTGCGGTGTGGCTCTGCGGCAACCATCCCCAGGCGGCATCCACCATGGCCCCCAGCGGCCCGCGAACCAGGGTGCGACGCAGTTCGCCTTCGCAGGCGGCAAGAATCGACTCGACAGTCCCTTCCCCGCCGTCGGCCATCGGGCATTTGACCAGTTGGGCATCAGGCCAGACCTGCGCCAATCCCAAGGCAATGGCGTCGGCTACGCCTTGAGCGCTGAGGCTGTCCTTGAACGAGTCGGGGGCGATTACGATTTTCATGGGAATTCTCCAGTTCCAATGCCCACATGCTGCCAGCCGCCATGAACAATAACGCCGGTCCGCTGCACAAGCGGTGTTGAGGATTATTGTTCATTTCCACAAAACCCGAGGCAGACGTTTCACCTGTAGGAGCGAGCTTGCTCGCGATGGAGGGTAACGATGACGCGGGAAATCAGACTTACCGCGGCGTCCTCTGGTTTTTCGCGAGCAAGCTCGCTCCTACAGGGGGATTTTGTCGCTCACGAAATTGAGTCTGGCTCGGGCAGCAGTTGCACGCCCAGATACAACGCGAGCATTCCATCAAGCCGCAGCGGATCGACGCCGCTGAGCTCGGCAATCCGTTCCATGCGATAACGCAGGCTGTTGCGATGAATGCCCAGCGCCTCGGCGCAGGCCTGGCTCTGGCCGTCGTGTTCACACCAACTGCGCAGGGTCGCCAGCAACTGACCATTGCTGTCCTTGGCAATGACCTTGCGCAGCGGGTTGAGCAATTCGTCGAGGGCGTCGTCGTTGCGGTGGCGCCAGAGCATCACCGGCAGTCGATAGCGGTTGAGCGTCAACAGCCGGGAGCGCGGCAACACTTCGCGCCCGTAGGCCAGCAAGTCACCGACCCGGCGATAGCAGCGACGCAACCCCGCCAGCCCATCGGCTTGCCCACCGACGGCAATGCGCAGGATGTTCCAGCCGAGGCCGTCAAGCTTGTCCAGCAAACGCTCGTTCTCGACCGACTGACTCGCGGGCCGACACCAGAGCAACGAAGTTTTGGCCGAGCTGACGCACCAACTGTCCGGGTGGCGGGTGGTCAACCAGGCACTCAGTGCCTCGACGGTTTGCCCCGCAGCATGTTCCAGGCCCAGTTCGAACAGGTACGGCACCCGGGTCATTTGCGGCTTGAGGCCCAACTGCTGCGCTTCATCGATCAGTCGCGGAGAGTCCCCGGCTTCGCTGAGCAGCAGCGCCAACAGATCATCACAGCGCTGGCGCCGCCATTGCTGTTCGGCCTGCTGATTGCGCTGGGCTACCAGCATCTCGGCGGTCATGCGCACCAGTTCGGCATAGGTGCGCAGTTGCTCGGGTTCGCCGGTGATACCCAGCACGCCGATCAGGCGCTGATCGAGCAACAGCGGCAGGTTGATGCCCGGTTGCACGCCCTTGAGATGAATCGCCGTCTGCGCATCGATCTCCACCACGCGGCCGTTGGCCAGGACCAGTTGCGCACCTTCGTGCCGGGTGTTGACCCGTTCCGGTTCGCCACTGCCCAGGATCAGGCCCTGGCTGTCCATGACGTTGACGTTGTACGGCAGGATGGCCATCGCCCGGTCGACGATGTCCTGGGCCAGGTCGTGATCGAGTTCGAACATGCAAGTGATCCTTGAAGACGGTGATGGAACGGGTTGTTCACCCGCACAGGCCTTGGTTGCAAACCCTGTGCTCAGGCACAAAGACAGCCGCCCTGAGGGTGGTCAAGACTCTCTGGGCGATCAACGTTACCCTTTGCATCGCAAAAAATCATAATAAAGAGAGAGCCGCCATGACACAGAGCGCCGTAGCGTCCGAGGCCATCGCTGACGACAAAAACGCCGTCTACAAACGCATCACCCTGCGTTTGATCCCCTTCATTTTCATCTGCTACCTGTTCAACTACCTCGACCGGGTCAACGTTGGATTTGCCAAGCTGCAGATGCTCGACGCGCTGAAGTTCAGCGAAACCGTGTACGGCCTGGGCGCCGGCATCTTCTTTATCGGTTACGTGCTGTGCGGCGTACCCAGCAACCTGGCCTTGACGAAATTCGGTCCTCGGCGCTGGATCGCGCTGATGATGATGACCTGGGGCACGCTGTCGACCTGCCTGCTGTTCGTCACCACGCCGACCGAGTTCTATACCCTGCGCCTGTTCACCGGTGCCGCCGAAGCCGGGTTCTTTCCGGGCGTGGTGCTGTATCTCTCGCAGTGGTTCCCGACCTTCCGCCGTGGCCGCATCATGGCGTTGTTCATGTCGGCGATCCCGGTATCCGGCCTGCTCGGCAGCCCCTTCTCCGGCTGGATTCTCAACCACTTCGCCGCGGGCCAGGGCGGCCTCGCCGGTTGGCAGTGGATGTTCCTGCTGCAAGGCATTCCGACGGTGATCCTCGGTGCGCTGGCTTATTTCCTGCTCAGTGACAGTTACGCCAATGCGAAATGGCTGACCCCCTTCGAGCGTTCGGTGCTGGAAGCCGACCACGCTGAAGACCTGGCCAACAAACCGAAAACCACGACGGATTCGCTGTTGGCGGTGTTCAAGAACCCGGCGATCTGGGCCTTCGGCCTGATCTACTTCTGCATCCAGAGCGGCGTCTACGCGATCAACTTCTGGCTGCCATCGATCATCAAGAACCTGGGCTTTGGCGATAACCTGGTAATCGGCTGGCTCAGTGCGATTCCCTACCTGCTGGCTGCGGTGTTCATGCTGATCGTGGGCCGTTCGGCGGACCTGCGCAAAGAACGTCGCTGGCATCTGGTGGTGCCGATGCTGATGGGCGCGCTGGGGCTGCTGATCGCGGTGAACTTCGCCGCCAACCCGGCCATCGCGATTCTCGGTCTGACCATCGCCACCATGGGCGCCCTCACGGGCCTGCCGATGTTCTGGCCCGTGCCGACCGCCCTGCTCAGTGCCGGCGCTGCCGCCGGCGGCCTGGCGCTGATCAACTCGATGGGCCAGATGGCCGGTTTCCTCAGCCCGTACCTGGTGGGTTGGGTCAAGGACAGCACCGGTTCGACCGATGCGGCGCTGTACCTGCTGGCGGGGGTGATTGTCTGCGGCAGTCTGCTGGCGTTGCGCATGACCCGTACGTTGCGCGCCTAAGCACCACCACCCTTGTGGGAGCGAGCCTGCTCCCACATTTGATTCGATTTGCGTTTGCTCCAGGGTGCAGTTCTGGTATCTGATTGAGCCTTTCCCACCGGTAAAAGGATTTGCTCATGAGCTATCGCACACTGGGTCATTCGGGTCTGCAGGTGTCCACCCTGACCTTGGGCACCATGATGTTCGGCGAACAGACCAGTACCGAAGACTCCCTGCGCATCATCGACAAGGCCTGGGACCAGGGCATCAATTTCATCGACACCGCCGACGTCTATACCAACGGCCGTTCCGAGGAAATCGTCGGCGAGGCCATCGCCAGCCGCCGTCATGAATGGGTGCTGGCCACCAAGGTCGGCTTCGGTCCCGTGGACGGTGTGCCCAACCGCAGCGGTCTGAGCCGCAAGCATCTGTTCAACGGTCTCGACGCCAGCCTGACGCGCCTGGGCACCGACTACCTCGACATCTACTACCTGCACCGTGAAGACCACAACACGCCGCTGGACGTCACGGTATCGGCCATCGGCGACTTGATTCGCCAGGGCAAAATCCGCTATTGGGGCCTGTCCAATTATCGTGGCTGGCGCATCGCTGAAGTGATTCGCGTGGCTGACAAGCTCGGCGTTGACCGGCCGGTGATCAGCCAGCCGCTGTACAACATCGTCAACCGCCAGGCTGAAACCGAGCAAATCACGGCGGCGCAAAACTATGGTCTGGGCGTGGTGCCCTACAGCCCGCTGGCGCGCGGAGTGCTCAGCGGCAAATACGCGCCGGATGTGGAACCGGACGCCAACAGCCGTGCCGGTCGCCAGGACAAACGCATCCTTGAGACTGAATGGCGCGTCGAATCCCTGCGCATCGCCCAGCAGATCCAGCAGTACACCCAGGAGCGCGGCGTTGGCATCGTCGAGTTCGCGATTGCCTGGGTGCTGAACAACAGCGCCGTGACCTCGGCGATTGTCGGGCCGCGTACCGAAGCGCAATGGGACGCCTACACTAAGGCGCAGGCTGTGAAGATCACGGTCGAGGATGAGGCGTTCATCGATTCACTGGTGACACCGGGGCATGCGTCGACACCGGGGTTCAATGATGTGAGCCATTTTGTGTCGGGGCGTAAACCGCGCATTAGCTGATCAGCCCTTTCCCATGTGGGAGCGAGCTTGCTCGCGATAGCAGATTCACATTCAACATCAATGTTGGCTGGTGTACCGCTATCGCGAGCAAGCTCGCTCCCACAGGTTCCGTGTTGATTGATCGGTCAATATTCGCCTGAAAAAACACGTATCCTCTGCGCCCGTTTCACTCTCACTCAAAATCACGCGAGGACAGCTTGTCTAAAGGTATCGCCCTATCGGTTTCAGCCTCGGTGCTGTTTGCCGTCATGTATTACTACACATCGCTGCTCACCCCCTTGAGCGGCGTGGAAATCTTCGGTTGGCGCATGCTGCTGACCGTGCCGTGCATGACCGTGTTCATGGTGGTGTCCGGCGAGTGGAAGCGCGTGCTGGAGATCGTGCGGCGCGCCAAGGCCGATCCGAAGCTGATTGGCGCGCTGATCGCCTCCTCTGCCCTGCTCGGCGTGCAATTGTGGCTGTTCATGTGGGCGCCGCTCAACGGTTACAGCCTGGATGTATCCCTGGGTTACTTCCTGCTGCCGCTGACCATGGTGTTGACCGGGCGGATCGCCTATGGCGAACGCCTGTCGTACCTGCAAAAGGTCGCCGTGGTGTTCGCCTGCCTGGGCGTGGTCAACGAGGTGTATCAGGTCGGTGGTTTTTCCTGGGCGACCTTGCTGGTCTGCATTGGTTATCCGGCCTACTTCGTTCTGCGCAAACGGCTGGCAGCAGACAACCTCGGCGGCTTGTGGCTGGACATGGCGTTGACGCTGCCGGTGGCCTTCTGGTTCGTTCAGAGTGGTGCACAGGGTTTTGGCGTGTTTGACCAGCATCCATGGTTGTCGCTGCTGATCCCGCTGCTCGGTGTGATCAGCGCGTCGGCGCTGGTGGTCTACATCATTGCCAGCCGCCTGCTGCCGTTCAGCCTGTTCGGCTTGTTGAGCTACGTCGAACCGGTGCTGCTGCTGGGCGTGGCGCTGCTGTTGGGAGAGAGCATCAAGGCCGGCGAATGGCTGACCTACATCCCGATCTGGATGGCGGTGCTGGTGCTGGTGTTCGAAGGGTTCAAGCATCTGGTGCGGCAGCGCAGGCCTTAACCACCGACACAAAACAATGTGGGAGCGAGCTTGCTCGCGATGGCGGTTGTACATTCAACATCAATGTTGACTGACACACCGCCATCGCGAGCAAGCTCGCTCCCACAGGTTTATCGGTGTAATGGTTTAGTCCGTGGACAACACGCCACGACGAACCTGGTCACGCTCGATGGATTCGAACAGCGCCTTGAAGTTGCCTTCGCCGAAACCGTCGTCGCCCTTGCGCTGGATGAATTCGAAGAACACCGGCCCCATCAGGGTTTCCGAGAAGATCTGCAACAGCAGACGCTTGTCGCCCGACTCGGACGAACCGTCCAGCAAGATGCCACGCGCCTGCAGTTCGCCGACCGGCTCGCCGTGGTTCGGCAAACGGCCTTCGAGCATTTCGTAGTAGGTTTCCGGCGGCGCGGTCATGAAGCGCATGCCGATGCTTTTCAGGTGGTCCCAGGTCTTGATCAGGTCATCGGACAGGAACGCAACGTGCTGGATGCCCTCGCCATTGAACTGCATCAGGAACTCTTCGATCTGCCCGGCGCCCTTGGACGATTCTTCGTTCAGCGGGATGCGGATCATGCCATCGGGTGCGGTCATGGCCTTGGAGGTCAGGCCGGTGTACTCGCCCTTGATGTCGAAGTAGCGGATTTCGCGGAAGTTGAACAGCTTCTCGTAGAAGTTGGCCCAGTAGGCCATGCGACCGCGATACACGTTATGGGTCAGGTGATCGATGATCTTCAGGCCGGCACCGACCGGGTGGCGGTCAACGCCTTCGATGAACACGAAGTCGATGTCATAGATCGAGCTGCCTTCACCGAAACGGTCGATCAGGTACAGCGGAGCGCCGCCAATGCCTTTGATCGCCGGCAGGTTCAGCTCCATCGGGCCGGTTTCGATGTGGATCGGCTGGGCGCCGAGTTCCAGGGCACGCTTGTAGGCCTTTTGCGAATCCTTGACGCGAAACGCCATGCCGCACACCGACGGGCCGTGCTCGGCCGCAAAGTACGAGGCGACGCTGTGGGGTTCGTTGTTGAGGATCAGGTTGATCGCGCCCTGTCGATACAGGTGCACGTCCTTGGAGCGGTGGGTCGCCACCTTGGTGAAGCCCATGATCTCGAAGATCGGCTCCAGGGTGTTCGGGGTCGGCGATGCGAGCTCGATGAATTCAAAGCCCATCAGGCCCATCGGGTTTTCGTATAAATCTGCCATGGTTGGCGCCTCATCATTTTTTATCAATTAACTAAGGTTAGTTGTAAGCAATGCTGAGACCGCTGGGTGGCGCACAAGAGATGCCCCGCACACTGCGGGCGAGAAAATCACCGTAGATCAGTTGAAACCCGAATATCTTCATTGTCGACCCAAGGCTCTTGCGGGCGAGGCTTCTGCTGCCAGAAGACGATTATTATTGTATGCGTAACCTGATTCTACACAGCGTAAATCAATTTGTCCGCCTTCTGTATCAAATCCCCTTTTTCCTTACCCGCGCAAGGGGTTTGTTGCAGAGGAAAATCCCCGCCAGTATCAGCCCGCCACCCAGGCACATGGCCAGCGTCAACGGCTCATCGAGCAACAGCGCTCCCAGGATCACCGCTGTCAACGGGTTCAAGGCAATGAACACCCCGGAACGCGTCGCACCGATTTTACGGATGCCGTCGTAGTAGCCAATGTACGCCAGCGCCGAACCCAGCACGCCAAGATACAGAAGGCTCAACCATTGCTGGGCACCGAGGTGGGCGATCGCGGTGACGCTCACCTCGCCACGGACAAGGCAGGTCATCCAGAGCATGACGGTGCCCAGCAGAATCGACCAGGTCACGGTTTGCACCGGCCCCAGGGTCTGGTTCAGTTCTCTGGAGCACAGCGAGTAGACGCCCCAACCGAGCACGCAGCCGAAAATCAGCAAATCGCCGATCCAGGCATCGGTACCGGCGGCCAATAATTGCGGGTTGCGACTGACGATCACCATGCTCGCGCCTGCCATGCAAATCGCGATACCGGCGACTTTCGTCCGGTTCAAGCGCTCCTTGAACAGCAACCAGGAAGCCAGCCCGATCACCGCCGGGTTCAGCGCCACGATCAAGGATGCCCGTGAGGCGTTGATGTAATGCAGGCCATAAAAGAAGCACAGGTTGTAGAAGAAGATCCCGAAAAAGCCAAGCAGGAGCAATTGCAGCCATTGCCGGGCGCTGGGCCGGAGCAGCGGTATCCGCGCCATGCGTACAAACAGCAGCAATGCCACGCTGGCCAGTAAAAACCTCAGGCTGGCAGCCAGCAGCGGGCTGAGGCCGTCGGCCAGAAAGCGTCCGGCAACGAAGGTGCCGCCCCACACCATGCTGACGCCTGCCAGTTTCAGATACACCGGCAGATCCGAGGGTTTTGACAGGGTTTGCTCACAGATCGTCATAAGGTTCCAGGGTCGGATATCGGAGAGATGATCTATCATTCGACTAATAGTCAGTCATTGTAAAATGAGCAAATACTCATGACCCTCACTCAACTGGAGATTTTCTCCCTCGTGGCCGAACTCCACGGCTTCACGCCAGCGGCCAATCGCCTGGGCATTTCCCAATCGGCGGTGTCCCATGCCTTGAAGTCTTTGGAGCAGGAGCTAGGGGTCGAGTTGTTGCGCCGGCATCAAACCCGGGTCGAGCCAAGCGACATTGGCCAGCAGTTACTGCTTCGCGCCCGAGCGATGCTGGGCCTGGCCAACACCCTGCGCCAGGAAGCGGCCGATGCGCGGGGCATGAAACGCGGCACGTTGCGTATCGGCTCGTTCGGGCCGACTTCATCGATCAAATTGTTGCCGTTGATTCTGCAGCAGTACCGCGCCGCCCATCCCGGCATAGAAGTGCATATCGATGAAGGCCCTGACCGCCAGGTACTGCAGTGGCTGGAGGAGCGACGGATCGACATCGGCTTCGTGGTGTTGCCCGAGGAGCGTTTCGACACGGTCGCGCTGATCGAAGACCAGATGGTCGCGCTGCTGCCCGCCGACCACCCGCTGGCGGTTCACGACAGCCTGAACCTGAAGGACCTGTGCGCCTTCCCGTTTGTGCTGACCGAGGCCGGTTCTTCGGAGCTGGTTTCACGCCTGTTCACTGCGGCCCGACTGACGCCCAACATCCGTTATCGCTGCTCACAGCTGATGAGCACCCTGGATGTCGTCGCTCGCGGCGACGGGGTGACGGTAGTCGCCGAAGGTTCATTACCCAATCAATCAGACAGCCGCTATGTGAAAAAACCGCTGTCGCCGACGGTGGTGCGCCAGGTCGGCCTGGCGGTACTCGATCGACGCCAGGCATCACCCGCGACGCTGGCCTTTATCGAACTGGCCGCAAGCCTCGACCTGCGTTGAGCGGCATAGCTACCAGCACAACTACCAAGGGCCAACTATCATGGCCATTACCCGAACTCTTTATGGGAGGCGTATCGCCCTGCCAGTTGTTGAGAGCCTTACTTCTTCGTGACGGGACTCGCGAATGCCGCTGAAAGCCAAAACCCGCAGTCGCAGCACAAAAGTTGCTGTCACCCTGATCAGCGGATTGCTCCCGGTGCTGCTAGGGGCCATCATTCTTTACATGCAGGCAGGGCGTGCGCTCAAGCAAGACACCGAAAAAACCGCCGAGGAAGCAGTTCGTCAGTTCGACTTGATGCTCGACAACGCCGCTCAGGCCGCACGCGAACTGCTGCCGATGGCTGGCCAAAGTTGCGGTGACGTCAAACTGGCGCTGCGCGAGCAGGTCACTCGTCGCCCATTCGTGCGCTCGACCAATCTGGTGTGGGACAACAACCTCTATTGCAGCTCGCTGTTCGGCGACTACCAGGAGACGGTCAGCCCCGGAGACTACACCCAGGGCGCTTTGTGGCTCATGAACGGCAATCCGGTGACACCCGACACCGCCTTGCTGGTGTACCGCCTGAGCGAAGGAAAAAAAGGTGCGCTGACGACCCTCTATGGTTATCACTTGGGCAACGTTCTGCGCTTGATCGGCCGCCAGACCTTGCTGGTGCTGCAAGTTGGCCCGGACTGGATGTCCGCCGATGGCAAGGTTCACACAGGTGCCGCGCCTGAATTACCCGTTGCGCAGAGCCGCTTGACCTCCGGGCACTATGCTTTTGCCGTGGAAGCCGGTTTTCCCAAAGGCGAAACCTGGCGATACATGAGTAGCGAGTATCCCCCCCTGTTCAGTCTGCTGATTTTCTTCGGTGTGATTGCCGGGTCAATTGGTCACTTCCTGCAAAAGCGCTCATCGGCCCCCACCCAGGAAATGCAGCGGGCACTGGAAGCCGCTGAGTTCATTCCGTATTTCCAGCCCGTGGTGCATGGCGACAGCAAAAGCTGGTCCGGCACTGAAGTGCTGATGCGCTGGAAACATCCGAAGGAAGGCCTGGTGCGTCCGGACCTGTTCATCCCGTTTGCCGAGCACTGCGGACTGATCGTACCGATGACCCGTTCGCTCATGCGACAAACCGCCGCCCTGCTCGCGCCGAAATCCGCCGGATTCAACAAACCCTTTCACATTGGCATCAACATTACCGCCAGCCATTGCCAGGACCTGGATCTGGTCAAGGATTGCCGCGAGTTTCTCGATGCGTTCGAGCCGGGCTCGATCTACCTGGTACTGGAACTGACCGAGCGCGAACTTATCGAGCCAACGGCGATCACCCTGCAACTGTTCGAGCAACTTCGCGAACTGGGCGTGAAGATCGCCATCGACGATTTCGGCACGGGTCATTCAAGCCTTGGCTACCTGCGGCAGTTCAATGTCGACTTCCTGAAAATAGACCAGAGTTTTGTCGCCATGATCGGCATCGACACCCTCTCCAGCCACATCCTCGACAGCATCATCGACCTGGCCGTCAAACTCGACCTTGCCCTGGTTGCCGAAGGTGTCGAAACCCGTGAGCAGAGTGATTACCTCAGCGCTCGCCAGGTCAACTTCCTGCAGGGTTATCTGTTCGGCAAACCCATGCCCGGGACGGAATTCATTAGTGCATTAAGCGACCATTAACTCGAAAATTTAATCGATAAAACAACGACTACAGGCATAAATTTGAATCAAGACACTACTGACGTTACATGAAGAAAAAGACAGGATTTACTCTTGGCCAATTAACTACTACAATTTTTCCTGCCTGCGCTAATTTGGCAGGTGAGCCACTATCACCGAGTCGCTTCAAGGCTCTTGGCTTATAGCTTTGTTTGCGGTTGGTATCAGCCAAACACACTATTGGAGTAAAGATATTGTCCAGACTCGCTGAATTTCGTGCAGCCGAAAAGGCCCTTCAAGAACAGCTCAAGCAGTTGGAATCCCTGAAGAACGATGCCGGGCTCAAGAAAGAAATCGAATTCGAAGAGAAGCTCCAGGGCTTGATGAAAACCTATGGCAAGAGCCTGCGCGACATCATCGCCATTCTCGACCCGAACCCGGCAAAATCCGGCCTGCAAGCAGCAGCACCGAAAACCCGCCGCGCCCGTGTGGTCAAGGTTTATCAGAACCCGCACACCGGCGAGCTGATTGAAACCAAGGGCGGCAATCACCGCGGCCTGAAAGCCTGGAAAGAACAGTACGGTGCAGCCACCGTCGATTCCTGGCTGCGCGGCTAACTCTCGCGGCGACAAAAAAGCCCTGCTTAAGCAGGGCTTTTTCATGCGCTATCTAAATGCCCGCGGCGAGCACAAGACAACTACCTGGCCGCCAACTACTTTGTGCTTAATCCATTTGGATATCTAAAATTTTTTTCATGCATCGAAAAAGCACTGTCGCCCACTAAAGTTTCAAGCTGTTACGGGCTGCGTCTATTTCATCCTGGCTCGCCTTATAAGCCTCGGCCTGCCCTGCATAGGAAAAAACATAGGCCTTATCGGCATCCACCGCGACCACCAATGTTTGCGAAAGCACATGCCTGCCGTTTTGCGTGACGGTGCAGGTTGTTTCCAGCGCGGCCAATCGACTCAAGGTAGTCGAATGAATTCGCGTACAGACACTTTGATACCCACCCTGAAAGAAGTCTTTTTGAACTGACTTGCGCATCTCCAGCAAAACGCCTTCGAGGTTTACCTGATGATCGCTTTGCACCGGGCTCATGGTCAGCTCCATCACCAGGAGCGGCGATCCGTCCTGATCATTTTTCACCGCCCGCTGGCGACTCACCCCCGCCGCAGAGTCAGGGACGGCTTCGATCTGCCAGCCTTGCGGCCAGGTCACCACTGGCGCATCGGCATGAGCAGCACCAGCCAGCGAAAACACACTCAGCAGGATAAACAGCAGGTTACGGAATCGAATCATTGCAATCGGCACTCACGGATCAAGCCGTAAAGTCTGGGCCCAGGCCGGCTGTCAGGCAATAGCCGACTGTTTGGGTTTGGTGATGTCCGAACCCTTGCGTATCATTGTCTCCATTCGTTAGCCCACATATTTTCCGGAGGGCCCATGAGCCTGCACGAATTGAACACCTTCCCCGGCGTCACCGCCCAACCGGACACTGCCACGCAGAAATTTGTCTTCAACCACACCATGCTGCGGGTCAAGGACATCACCAGGTCCCTGGACTTCTACACACGCATCCTGGGCTTTAGCCTGGTGGAAAAACGCGACTTCCCGGAAGCCGAGTTCAGCCTGTATTTCCTGGCGCTGGTCGACAAAAACCAGATCCCGGCCGATGCCGCCGCGCGCACCGAGTGGATGAAATCGATCCCCGGTATTCTCGAACTGACCCACAACCATGGCACAGAGAACGACCCGGACTTCGCCTACCACAATGGCAACACCGACCCGCGTGGTTTCGGCCATATCTGCATCTCGGTGCCGGACATCGTCGCCGCCTGCGAGCGCTTTGAAGCACTGGGCTGCGATTTCCAGAAACGCCTGAGCGATGGCCGCATGAAGAGCCTGGCATTCATCAAGGACCCGGACGCCTACTGGGTCGAGATCATCCAGCCAGCTCCACTGTAGGAGCGAGCTTGCTCGCGATAAACCTGAGTACACCGCGGGGCACCTGCCAACCCGCGTTATCGTTGACGACCATCGCGAGCCAGCTCGCTCCTACATAAGTGATGTGCAAGACACAAAAAACCCCATGATCGTTCATGGGGTTTTGTGTTTTCAGCGCCGGGTTTTATGCCGGGGCGGACGTGCGGATCAGGTGATCGAAGGCGCTTAGCGAAGCCTTGGCGCCCTCGCCCACCGCAATCACGATCTGCTTGTACGGCACAGTGGTCACGTCGCCGGCGGCGAACACACCCGGCACCGACGTTTCACCGCGAGCATCGACAATGATCTCGCCACGGGGTGACAGCTCAATCGTGCCTTTGAGCCAATCGGTGTTGGGCAGCAAACCGATCTGCACAAAGATCCCTTCCAGCTCCACGCTGCGCACTTCGTCGCTCTGGCGATCCTTGTAGCGCAGGCCGTTGACCTTCTGGCCGTCGCCGGTGACTTCGGTGGTTTGCGCACTGGTGATCACGGTGACGTTCGGCAGGCTGTGCAACTTGCGCTGCAACACCGCATCGGCGCGCAACTGAACGTCGAACTCCAGCAGCGTGACGTGGGACACGATGCCCGCCAGGTCGATGGCCGCCTCGACGCCGGAGTTACCGCCGCCAATCACTGCCACGCGCTTGCCCTTGAACAGCGGGCCGTCGCAGTGCGGGCAGTACGCCACGCCTTTGTTGCGGTATTCCTGTTCGCCCGGGACGTTCATTTCACGCCACCGCGCTCCAGTCGCCAGAATCACGCTTTTGGCTTTGAGCGATGCGCCGCTGGCGAAGTGAATCTGGTGCAACTCGCCATTCTTGCCGGGCACCAGTTTGTCGGCACGTTGCAGATTCATGATGTCCACGTCGTACTGTTTGACGTGTTCTTCCAGGGCCACGGCCAGTTTCGGCCCTTCGGTTTCCTGCACCGAGATGAAGTTTTCGATGGCCATGGTGTCCAGCACCTGACCACCAAAACGCTCGGCCGCGACACCGGTGCGAATGCCTTTACGGGCCGCATAGATGGCCGCCGAAGCACCGGCCGGGCCCCCGCCGACCACCAGCACATCAAAAGCATCCTTGGCGCTGATTTTCTCGGCCTGACGCTCAATGCCGCTGGTGTCGATCTTCGCGAGGATTTCTTCCAGACCCATGCGGCCCTGACCGAAATTCACACCATTGAGGTAGATGCTTGGGACCGCCATGATCTGGCGCTCATCGACTTCAGCCTGGAACAGTGCACCGTCGATGGCGACGTGGCGAATGTTCGGGTTCAGTACCGCCATCAGGTTCAGCGCCTGGACCACGTCCGGGCAGTTCTGGCACGACAGCGAGAAGTAAGTCTCGAAGTTGAACTCACCTTTGAGCGAGCGAATCTGCTCGATCACCTCAACACTGGCTTTGGACGGATGACCGCCGACTTGCAGCAAGGCCAGCACCAGCGAAGTGAATTCATGGCCCATCGGGATGCCGGCGAAACGCAGGCTGATGTCGGCTCCCGGGCGATTGATCGAGAACGATGGCTTGCGTGCATCATCACCGTTGTCGAGCAAAGTAATCTGGGTGGAAAGACTGGCAACGTCTTTCAACAGTTCGAGCATTTCCTGGGATTTCGCACCGTCGTCGAGGGAAGCAACGATCTCGATCGGCTGGGTGACCCGTTCCAGGTACGATTTCAACTGGGCTTTAAGATTGGTGTCCAACATACGGGCGATTTCCTTTTTGCTTTTGCGAAGACATAAAAAAACGCCCGAGCGAATCTCGCCCGGGCGTTTTTATTGGGCGGTGCAGCTTGCTTAGAAGGTGCGGAAGTCCGCCCTGATGAAGCGCGTCACAGACTTAGATCTTGCCGACCAGGTCCAGGGACGGCGCCAGAGTGGCCTCGCCTTCTTTCCACTTGGCAGGGCAAACCTGGCCGGGGTGAGCAGCGACGTACTGGGCAGCCTTGATTTTGCGCAGCAGCTCGGAAGCGTCACGGCCTACACCGCCGTCGTTCAGTTCAACGATCTTGATCTGGCCTTCCGGGTTGATCACGAAGGTGCCACGATCAGCCAGACCTGCTTCTTCGATCAGCACGTCGAAGTTGCGGGAGATGGCGTGGGTCGGGTCGCCGATCATGGTGTACTGGATTTTGCCGATGGCTGGCGAAGTGTTGTGCCAGGCAGCGTGGGCAAAGTGGGTGTCGGTGGAAACGCTGTAGATCTCGACGCCCAGCTTCTGGAAGGCGTCGTAGTTGTCAGCCAGGTCTTCCAGCTCGGTCGGGCAGACGAAGGTGAAGTCGGCCGGGTAGAAGAACACGACAGACCACTTGCCTTTCAGGTCAGCGTCCGAGACTTTTACGAAGTCGCCATTTTTGAATGCGTCAGCTTTGAACGGTTTAACTTGGCTGTTGATGATAGGCATCGTTGACTCTCCGTCAGGGGTTAAGAAGTTGATGGAGAGAACTTTACCCACTCGACGAACGGAAGGCTCATTGGCAAACCTGATGCTGCTGATTGGCTTTCGCTATTAGCCGACTGTATTTATAGAAGAAAACGATCTCTATGACTCAATCGGCTTTTCCGTGAGGCGCGCCATCCCGAGGAACGGACTGGCTTCGATGTAGCGCATGGCCGACTTCATGTCCTTCCAGCCCACATAACTCATCAGCGACTTCAGATCCCAGCCACTTTGATGCGCCCAGGTCGCAAAGCCACGGCGCAAGGAATGACTGGTGTAGAGTTCGCCGGCAATGCCTGCGCGCTCCAGTGCCTGGCGCAATAAGGGAATCACGCTGTTGGCGTGCAACCCCTCCTCACCCAGATGCCCCCAGCGATCGATGCCACGAAACACCGGCCCACGCACCAGTGCCGCTTCGGTGATCCATTCGATGTAAGCCTGCACCGGGCACAACCGCTGCAAAGCCGGCGTCTGATAAGTCTTGCCGAGGTTGTCGCGATCACTCTTGCTGCGCGGCAGATAAAGGCTGATGCCGGAACCGGCGCTGGCCTGCACGTGTTCAACCTGAAGCCTGCACAACTCGTCGCTGCGAAAGCCGCGCCAGAAGCCCAGCAGGATCAACGCCATGTCGCGCCTGGCCCGCAGCAATCCCGGTCGGTCGCCTTCGGCCCTTGCGATTTGCACTTCCAGCTCCAGACGACTGACCACCTGCTCCAGGTGTTGAAGCTGCAAGGGTTCGGCCTGTTTCTCCTGGGCCGGATGCAACGCGCGGATGCCCTTGAACACCTTGCGCACCACCGGCGCCTTGGTGGGGTCGGCAAAACCCTGGCTGTTGTGCCACTGCGCCAAGGCCGACAAGCGCAGTTTCAACGTATTGATCGACAACACGCCGGCGTGCGCCACCAGGTAGCGCGCCACGCTGTCGCCGGTTGCCGGCAGAAACCCGCCCCACGTGACTTCGAAGTGTTCGATGGCTGCCCGATAGCTGCGACGGGTGTTGTCGCGAGTTGCGGCTTGCAGATAGCGATCCAGATCGCTCATAGGACATGAACCTGTTTTGACCGACTTGTAGGAGCGAGCCTGCTCGCGATGATCGTTAACGATGACGCTGGTTGGCAGGTGCCCCGCGGCGGTCTTGGGGTTATCGCGAGCAAGCTCGCTCCTACAAGGGTATGTGTACGGAAATAGCGCGAGGAATACCTCGAAACTGCTATCACACGGGGTAATACCAGTATATCCCGTGTTAATTGCATTCAGTATTTAACTTTATCAATTGAATGGTACAATGTGTATTTACGTGGTACGTACCACATCAACAAAACCCGGGAGATCTCATGGCACGCGGCGGTGTAAATAAAGCGGTGGTGCAAGCCGCTCGGTTGGCGATCCTCGCCCGTGGCGAAAACCCCAGCATCGATGCCGTACGGATCGAAATGGGCAATACCGGCTCGAAAACCACGATTCATCGCTACCTCAAAGAGCTCGATGACAGGACCGAGACGGTCGAAGCGCCCGCGGAACCGATTGACGACGAACTGATGGCGCTGGTGGCGCGGCTCGCACAACGGCTCAAGGAGCAAGCGCAGGAACCCATCGACCAGGCGCGCACGCAGTACGAGGAACAACGCAAGGCGCTGGAAAAACAGCTCGACGAAGCGCAAGAGGCCAACAGCGAACTGCACCAGCAATACGAGTTCCAGAGCCTGGCACTGACTCAGGAATCCGAGGCCCTGCAAGAAACCCGCGCCATGCTGCAAACGGAGCAAACCCGTAACGCCGGGATGAACCAGGCGCTGGCCGATTTCGAATTGCGCTTGAAAGACAAGGACGAGCAGATCCGCTCCCTCGAGGAAAAGCACCTGCACACCCGCGACGCACTGGAGCACTACCGCAATGCGGTCAAGGAACAGCGCGAACAGGAAATGAGTCGCCACGAAGGCCAGGTGCAACAGCTACAGATGGAACTGCGCCAGGCACAACAAAGCGCACTGGTACGCCAGGATGAAATCACCCAGTTGCACCGCGACAACGAACGCTTGCTGACTGAAAACCGCGGCACACTGCGCGAGCTGAGCCTGCTGCAGGAACAACTCAAGCAAAGCAATACCCGCCAGGATCAGTTGCTGGAACAGGCCACCCGCGTCGACGGCGAACGCACCCTCCTCCAGGAACGCCTGCGCGTCGCCCTGCTGGAAAGTCAGGCACTCAAGCAGAACGTCGATGAGCAGTCGCAGCTCAACAAGTCACTGGAAATTGAACTGACCAGGACCCGGACGGATCTGGAAGAACGCGTACGTCTGGCCGCAACCCTTGCGGCAGCGGCAGACGCAGCGAAGGACGATTAACCGGCGACCGGCGTGCGCATGGTGACGAACTCTTCGGCGGCCGTCGGGTGCACGCCGATGGTTTCGTCGAAGTCGCGCTTGGTGGCGCCAGCCTTCAAGGCAATCGCCAGGCCCTGGACGATTTCACCGGCCTCCGGGCCGACCATGTGGCAACCCAATACCTTGTCGGTCTTGGCATCCACCACCAGCTTCATCAGCGTGCGCTCCTGGCACTCTGTCAGGGTCAGCTTCATTGGCCGGAAGCGGCTTTCGAAGATCTGCACGTCGTGGCCGGCTTCGCGGGCCTCTTCTTCGGTCAAACCGACGGTGCCGATGTTCGGCAGGCTGAACACTGCCGTCGGGATCATCTTGTAATCCACCGCACGATACTGCTCAGGCTTGAACAGGCGTCGCGCAACCGCCATGCCTTCAGCCAGTGCGACCGGCGTCAGTTGAACACGACCGATCACATCGCCCAGCGCCAGGATCGACGGCTCGGCGGTCTGATACAACTCATCGACCTCGACAAAACCCTTCTTGTCGAGCTTGACCCCGGTGTTTTCCAGCCCGAGATTGTCCAGCATCGGACGACGCCCGGTGGCGTAGAACACACAATCGGTTTCCAGCTGGCGGCCGTCCTTGAGCGTGACTTTCAGGCTGCCATCGGCCTGCTTGTCGATGCGCTCGATGTCCGCGTTGAATTGCAGGTTCATGCCACGCTTGGTCAACTCTTCCTGCAAGTGCTTGCGCACCGAACCGTCAAAGCCGCGCAGGAACAGTTCGCCGCGATACAACAACGAGGTCTGGGCACCCAGGCCATGGAAGATCCCGGCGAACTCGACCGCAATGTAGCCACCGCCCACCACCAACACCCGCTTGGGCAGCTCTTTGAGGAAGAATGCCTGGTTGGAACTGATGGCATGCTCGTGCCCCGGAATCTCCGGAATCTGCGGCCAGCCGCCGGTCGCGATCAGGATGTTCCTGGCGGTAAAGCGCTCGCCATTGATCTCGACCTGATGCGGATCGACGATTTTCGCGTGCCCCTCATGCAAGGTCACGCCGCTGTTGACCAGCAGGTTGCGATAAATGCCATTGAGGCGATTGATCTCACGGTCCTTGTTGGCGATCAGCGTCGCCCAATCGAACTGCGCTTCATCCAGGCTCCAGCCAAAACCGGATGCCTGCTCGAAATCCTCGGCGAAGTGCGCACCGTAGACCAACAATTTTTTCGGCACGCAGCCGACGTTCACACAAGTGCCGCCCAGGTAGCGACTCTCGGCCACCGCCACTTTCGCACCAAACCCGGCGGCAAACCGCGCAGCCCGTACACCGCCGGAACCGGCACCAATCACATAAAGGTCAAAATCGTAGGCCATTTTCAATCTCCTCGGCAGGTGACCAGCATACCTGCGGACATTTGTGGAGCAAGCGCTGAACACGATATGAGGCCGGAAAATGAAAAAGCCACCCGAAGGTGGCTTTTCGATACAAACAGGTCACCAGCTATCAGTAAGCCTTGCCCGTCTTGTAGAAGTTCTCGAAGCAGAAGTTGGTCGCGTCGATGTAGCCTTCAGCGCCACCGCAGTCGAAACGCTTGCCTTTGAACTTGTAGGCAATCACGCACCCATCTTGCGCCTGTTTCATCAGGGCGTCAGTGATCTGGATTTCGCCGCCTTTGCCTGGCTCGGTTTGTTCGATCAGGCTGAAGATGTCCGGCGTCATGATGTAACGACCGATGATCGCCAGGTTCGACGGGGCATCTTCCGGTTTTGGTTTCTCGACCATGTTGCGCACGCGGTACAGGTCGTCACCAATCAGGTCGCCTGCAATCACGCCGTACTTGCTGGTTTCCTGCGGGTCGACTTCCATGATCGCGACGATGGTGCAGCGATACTGTTTGTACAGCTTGACCATCTGCTTGAGTACGCCGTCACCTTCCAGGTTGACGCACAGGTCATCCGCCAACACCACGGCGAACGGCTCGTCGCCGATCAGCGGGCGACCGGTCAGGATCGCATGACCCAGGCCTTTCATTTCTGTCTGGCGAGTGTAGGAGAACGAGCACTCATCCAGCAGGCGACGGATGCCGACCAGGTATTTTTCCTTGTCGGTACCCTTGATCTGGTTTTCCAGCTCGTAGCTGATGTCGAAGTGGTCTTCCAGGGCGCGCTTGCCGCGACCGGTGACGATGGAGATTTCGTTCAAGCCGGCATCCAGTGCCTCTTCGACGCCGTACTGGATCAGTGGCTTGTTCACCACCGGCAGCATTTCTTTGGGCATGGCTTTAGTCGCTGGCAGGAAGCGAGTACCGTAACCGGCTGCTGGGAACAAGCATTTCTTGATCATATAAGTCCTTGTAAGGCTGTGCGTGTACGAGTTTCGGCGCAGTCTAATCAGGCGGCGAGCACCTTACAATGCCCCGCTCTGGCTAACCGATGCCAACATAGAGAAATAATCTTGCCGATAGTTCCCTGCGGGAGTGCACAGCCTCTTATGCATAGCAGAGACTGGCGCAAATGCACGGCCTTCTACCGCCCGGAACCCATCACCATACACCCATCGGCCCCGTTGCGTGCGTTTGCCGGTATCATGGCGCGATTGAACCAGACAACGAGGCAAATAGATGTCGCAAGAAAAAAGCGTCAACGGATTCCTGATCAACAAGGTGAAAGACGGCCAATGGTGGGTGGCCAGTGTCGCCGGTGAAAATATCGCAGGGCCTTTCCCTTCCGAAGCCCTGGCAATAGAAGTGGCCTCGGTGCTGGAGCTTGAGCACCCGGAACCCAAGCGACGCGGCAAGGACAAGAGCTGATCGACGCTCGATGCGAAAGCCCTGCCATGGCGCAGGGCTTTTTAATGAACACCGAAAAAGAAGTGGCCTTTGGCTATAACCTTTTGAGTCCGACGCTGTCTCAGCCTTAGCCCACCCCCCTGACGATGATCAAACCATGAATAAAATTTTGCCTTTGCTAGCGGTATTGGCCCTGAGCGGCTGCGCAACGTCGGAAGAAACCTACCTGGGCAACGGAGAGCAGGGTCTGACGATCGATTGCTCGGGAGAGGCGAATTCCTGGGCCGCCTGCTACGAAAAGGCCGATGCCTCCTGCGCAGGTACCGGCTACCGGATTGTCGGCACCGACGGCACGCCAGCGCTCAAGGTCAGTGAAAAAACCCTCGGCGCCGATATCGGCAATTACAAGAACCGCAGCGTCGTGGTGGTCTGCAAATAAGGGGCTCGGCCCTACAGATGAATTTCGGCGAACTTGATCCCGAGTCCGCGTACTGTTTCGATCAACTCGTCGAGTTTGCCAAAGGACTCGACTTCGTCATTGTCATCCACCAGGAAATAGCTGCGCCCGGCGCTTTTCTTGAAAAACACGATCCATTCCCCCAGCTCCGCCGGATTCTGGATCACATGGGTGGCCGTGATAAGTCCCTCTGCATGGCGCTCCCGGACCTGCTCTCGTTTCATAGTCGACTCCAGAAATGACGATGCCGCCAAAGCCAGGCTTTGGCGGCATCGGTGCTGTGGATCGATAGTTTATCAGCCGGAAATGCACTCGGTGGCAGCCTTCTGTACATCCTTTGGACGCACCGGGACGTTGGACATGCTTTCGTGCAGCTTGATGCTGCTGCCACCCGAGCGCTCTTCAATGTCGAATACGGCTGACGGCCCCGTGGAAAACTTGAGCGGCACAATCACACGCAGGCCATCCTTGTGCGGCTCGATTTGCAAGGCGCCACGGCTGTCGGTCAGTTTTTCGCTGAGGCATTGCGCATATTCATGGGGGTTCTTGCCAGAAATCACGCTCATGGTCGGCAGTGACTCGTTGATGTCAGAGACGTTCGCACAACCACTCACCAATGCCGCCAGCGAAACAACCCACAAACCCCACTTCATACAAAACCTCCGATAAAGAGGCTCGGACAACGCAGATGCGTTTTTTCTCCGAGGCAAACTGCTTTATCGCTCATCAAAGGTGAAATTAGCGTTTTTTATTGTCAAAGCGGCCGGATAATAAGGCCTTCGGGCTGATAAACTGCGCCCATCGCCCATGCTATCGTTTTGATTTTGTAGAAAAAGCCCTTCTGGAGGCGCCCCATGAAATTTATCCATCAGCGCGAGCACCTCAATGAAGACGACATCGTCGTCATTCAATGCTCCCAAATGTGCAACATCCGTTTGATGAACGACGCCAACTTCCGCAGCTTCAAGAATGGTGGCCGTCACACCTATCACGGCGGTGCGTTCGACACGTTTCCGGCGCGCATCACCGCCCCCAGCACCGGTTTCTGGAACATCACGATCGACACCGTCAACCGCCGCGCTATCAGCGTGACGCGCAAGCCCACCCTGACGCATTCGATCAAAATCATTCGCCGTTCCAGCACGAAACTGAGCTGATCAGCACACCCGAAACACAAGACAGGCAGATACGACCGTGGCCCAAACGACCAAGTACGTCATCAAATACAAACTCAACGGTGAGCGCCGCTTCGAGTTTGCCCAGCTTGAAAACGGCACCGCAGAAGAAGCCAAAGCGGCGCTCGATGCCATTCATGGACCGGACGACGTCATCAGCGAAATCAGCGTCAGCAAAGCGCTGTAACGCAATCCGGAGCGACAATGGACGTCGGCTCCCGTTCGCAGTTCGACCGCAAGCGCCGGAGTGCCTGCTTCATTCATGTCTTGCAGACTGGCCACCTCAACCACAAGAGGCCCGGCAATGAGCGAGCAATATCTGGACCGGCTGGACTGGCCCCGGCTGGAACAGCAACTTGACCTGGACGGTTACGCCGTCATCCCTTCACTGCTGAGCCACAAGGCTTGTGATCAGGTCAGCGCCCTGTACCCCCGGACCGAGCCCTTTCGCTCGCACGTGGTGATGGCTCGTCACGGCTTCGGCCGCGGCGAGTACAAGTATTTCAGCTACCCGTTGCCGGACCTTGTGACTCGCTTGCGCAGCGCGCTCTACCTGCGCCTGGTGCCCATCGCCAATCGCTGGCATGAACAAATGGGCTTGCCGCAGCGTTTTCCTGACACTCATCCGGCCTTCCTCGAGCGCTGTCATGCCGCTGGTCAGAACCGTCCGACACCCTTATTGCTGCAATATGGTCCGCAGGACTACAACTGCCTGCATCAGGATCTGTACGGTGAGCAGGTTTTCCCGCTGCAAGTGGCGATTCTGCTGTCAGACCCCGATCAAGACTTCACCGGCGGCGAATTTGTCATGACCGAACAACGCCCGCGCATGCAATCACGCCCGATGGTCATCGACCTGAACAAAGGTGACGGGCTGATCTTTGCCGTCAACCAGCGGCCGGTCAAAGGCACCCGCGGTTACTACCGCGTGACCCTGCGCCACGGCGTGAGTCGCCTGCACAGCGGCAAACGGCATACCCTTGGAATCATCTTTCACGATGCGGCATGAGCCCATGAATTCGCTGACTTTCGATCTGTTTGCCGATGCAGAGCCCGAGCAAGAGCCCAGGCGCGAGCAAATCGGCGAACAGTCATACGTGCTGCGAGGCTTCGCCCTATCCTGGCTGGAGCGTTTGCTGCCCGCCCTGGAGGCAGTGCTGCAGGCCGCGCCGTTTCGGCAGATGGTCACACCCGGCGGCTTTACCATGTCGGTCGCCCTGAGCAGTTGCGGCACATTCGGCTGGACCACGGACCGCAGCGGCTATCGATACACCCGCGATGATCCACAAACCGGTCAGCCCTGGCCAATGATGCCCGAAGTGTTTCTCCAACTGGCCCAAGCGGCGGCACAGACAGCGGGGTTCAGCGACTTTGTGCCCGATTCCTGCCTGATCAACCGCTACATCCCCGGGGCAAAAATGTCATTGCATCAAGACAAGGACGAACATTCCTACGCAGCCCCCATCGTTTCGGTATCGCTGGGCTTGCCGGCGATGTTCCTGTTCGGCGGTTTTGCACGCAGCGACAAAAGCCAGCGCATCCCCCTGCTGCATGGTGACATCGTGGTCTGGGGTGGCGTGGATCGCCTGCGTTATCACGGCGTATTGCCGATCAAGGACGGCTGCCACCCGAGGCTGGGCGAGCAACGCATCAACTTCACCTTCCGCACCGCCGGATGAAGACTTCGAATTTGACCGCAAGCGCCGGAGTGTGTGGGAATTGCCCCATGGTTAATGTGCAGGCAACTCCTCAAAGGACGTGACGCCATGACAACCCGATCGACCAAGATCACCACCGAAAACGATCCGCGCTGGGCCGCCGTGGTCGCGCGCGATCCCAAGGCTGACGGGCAGTTTGTCTATGCCGTGAAGACCACAGGCATCTACTGCAACCCCAGCAGCCTCGCACGCCTGCCCAAGCCACAGAATGTCGAATTCTTCGATAGCGCCGAACTGGCCCGGGCCGCGGGTTATCGTCCGAGCAAGCGCGCGGCAAAGGATCAGAGCGAACTCGCTGCGCAGCATGCCGCCACAGTGGCCGCTGCCTGCCGCCAGATTGAACGCGCCGAAACGCTGCCCACCCTGGGCGAATTGGCCGAAGCTGCGGGATTGAGCAGCTTCCACTTCCATCGCGTGTTCAAAGCCGTCACCGGCCTGACGCCCAAGGGCTACGCCGATGCCCATCGCTCACGCAAGGTGCGCGAGCGCCTGGCAGATGGCGGCTCGGTGACCGATGCCCTGTATGACGCCGGCTTCAACTCCAACAGCCGGTTTTATGAAGCGGCAGACCAACTGCTCGGAATGAAACCCGGGGACTACCGCGCGGCCGGTCAAAACAACGACATTCGTTTTGCCGTGGGCCAGTGTTCGCTGGGGGCGATTCTGGTGGCGCAGAGTGAACGCGGGGTTTGCGCGATTTTGCTCGGCGATGATCCGCACCAACTGGTCTGTGATCTGCAAGACAAGTTCCGGCGAGCCAATTTGATTGGCGCCGATCAGGCGTTCGAAGCGCTCATTGCCAAGGTCGTCGGCTTTATTGAAGCCCCGGCGATTGGCCTGGACCTGCCATTGGACGTGCGCGGCACCGCATTCCAGGAACGGGTCTGGCAAGCTCTGCGGGAGATTCCCGTTGGTAGCACGGCGAGCTATGCCGATGTCGCGCTACGCATCGGTTCGCCAAAAGCCGTTCGCGCCGTGGCTCAAGCCTGCGGCGCGAACAGCCTGGCCGTGGCGATCCCGTGCCATCGCGTGGTGCGTAGCGATGGCAATCTCTCGGGCTATCGCTGGGGTGTCGAGCGCAAACGCCAGTTGCTGGAGCGCGAATCGCGGTAATCAGCGATTCACATCCACCACCACGCGCCCGCGCAACTGCCCGGCAAGCAAGCGCGGCGCGGCGTCGATGGCTTCGCTCAAGCCGATTTCGTGACTGATCAGCGGCAACAGGTTGAAGTCCAGGTCCTCGGCCAGGCGACTCCAGGCCTCCACGCGCTTGGCTTTGGGCTGGGTCACGCTGTTGATGCCGGCCAGGGTCACACCGCGCAGGATGAATGGCGCAACGGACGCCGGAAAGTCCATGCCCTGCGCCAAACCGCAGGCCGCGACGGTGCCATTGGCCTTGGTGCTGGCGCACGCATTGGCCAGGGTGTGGCTGCCAACCGAATCGATGACGGCCGCCCAGCGCTCCTTGGCCAAGGGTTTGCCCGGCTCGGACAAGGTGGCGCGATCGATGATTTCGCTGGCGCCCAGTTGCTTCAGGTAGTCGTGCTCCGAGGTACGCCCAGTGGACGCGACCACCCGGTAGCCGAGCCTGCTCAACAACGCGATGGCGAAACTGCCGACGCCACCGTTGGCGCCGGTGACCAGGATTTCACCCTGCCCGGGCGTCACACCGTTATGTTCCAAAGCCAGGATGCACAGCATGGCCGTGTAGCCCGCCGTACCGATGGCCATCGCCTGGGCGGCGGTGAATGCCTTGGGCAGCGGGATCAGCCAGTCACCGTTCAGGCGGGCTTTCTGCGCCAGGCCGCCCCAATGCCCTTCCCCTACACCCCAGCCATTGAGCAGGACATGGTCACCGACCTTGTAGTCCGGATGCCCGCTGACCTCGACCACACCGGCCAGGTCGATGCCCGGTACCATCGGGAATTTGCGCACCACCGGACTGCTGCCGGTGATCGCCAGGCCATCCTTGAAGTTCAGCGTGCTGTAGGCGACACGCACCGTGACATCGCCCTCGGGTAACTGATCGTCCTGGATCTCTTGCAGTGTGGCCCGGTAACCGCTGTCGTCTTTGTCGATCAAAATACCTTTGAACATTAAGGCCTCTCAATGGAATCAGTCGGATTGTGGTGCAATTGAAATAACACATGGCAACAGATTGTCGTACTCGACTATAAGCCAATCAGCCACCCCATCGGGCGCGAAGCAAGCCTGGCGAAATGAAAAGACGACTGGCCTTGCGCCAATCGTTGCGTTACAAATCCTGTTCTACCGTCCCTGCCCTGCTTCAACGTCGGAGAACACAGCACATGAACCAATGGCCAGATACCCGCATTCTTGACCTGCTCGGGATCGAACTGCCGATCATTCAGGGGCCGATGGCCGGTGCCACAAACTCGTCCATGGTGATTGCGGCCTGCAATGCCGGCGGCCTCGGCTCGATGCCAGCGGCGATGCTCAGCATCGATCAACTGCGCGAAGAGCTGAAAACCATCCGCCAACACACCCGGCGCCCGATCAACGTCAATTTCTTCTGTCATCAGCCTCCAGCCCCTGATGAGCAACGCGCGCAGGACTGGAAAAACCTGCTGCAGCCCTACTACCAGGAACTCGGTGCCGATTTCGCTGCGCCAACCCCCGTGTCCAATCGGGCGCCGTTCGATGACGCGGCCTGCCAAGTGATCGAAGAATTTCGCCCTGAAGTGGTGAGCTTTCACTTTGGCCTGCCGGAAAAATCCCTGCTGGACCGGGTCAAAGCCACCGGTGCGAAAGTGTTGTGCTCGGCCACCACCGTCGAAGAAGCGGTGTGGCTGGAGCAGCATGGTTGCGATGCGATCATTGCCATGGGTTTTGAGGCCGGAGGTCATCGCGGGATGTTCCTCAGCGATGACCTGAGCAGCCAGGTGGGGACTTTCGCCCTGGTGCCGCAAGTCGTCGATGCAGTGAAAGTGCCAGTAATTGCCGCTGGCGGCATTGCTGATGCACGAGGCGTCGCCGCCGCCTTCATGCTCGGCGCTTCGGCGGTACAGGTGGGCACCGCGTACCTGTTCACCCCGGAGGCCAAGGTCAGCCCGTCCCATCACAAAGCGTTGCGCACCGCCAAGGAAAGCGAGACGGCGGTTACCAACGTGTTCACCGGTCGCCCGGCCCGGGGCATTCTTAATCGGGTGATGCGCGAACTGGGACCCATGAGCGCCAAGGCTCCGGCCTTCCCTTTGGCCGGTGGCGCGTTGATGCCGTTGCGGGCCAAAGGTGAAGCGGACTTCAGCAATCTCTGGGCCGGCCAGGCATTTACTCTCGGCGTTGAATTGACCACCGAGGCGCTGACTCGAAAACTGGCTGAAGAAGGACTGGCGAGGCTGCTGGGTCGCCCCTGAGCTTCACTTTCGTCAAAATTGTATACAGTTTTTTGGCAATACATTCCGTTAAAAGGCAATTCGCTATATATTTATGTACATAACGATTTACCCTTGCTGCAATTGCCTTTAACGGAGCCGTTTCATGTCCATTCGCGTCTCACGTTTTGCCCCTGCGTGCCTCACGAGCCTGCTCGCCGTATTCGCCTTCGGCTCAGCCCAGGCGGACGAAGTCCAGGTGGCTGTCGCTGCCAACTTCACAGCGCCCATCCAGGCCATCGCCGCTGATTTCGAAAAGGACACCGGGCATAAACTGGTCACCGCCTTTGGCGCTACCGGCCAGTTCTACACCCAGATCAAAAACGGCGCGCCGTTCGAAGTGTTCCTCTCGGCAGACGACAGCACCCCGAAAAAACTCGAGGCTGAAGGCGACACCGTCAAGGGTTCGCGCTTCACCTACGCAGTCGGCACCCTGGCGCTATGGTCGGCCAAGGAAGGCTACGTCGATGCCAAGGGCGATGTGCTGAGAAAGAACAAATACCAGCACCTGTCCATTGCCAATCCGAAGGCTGCGCCTTACGGCCTCGCGGCAACCCAGGTGCTGGCCAAAGAAGGTCTGACCGACAAGGTCAAGGACAAGATCGTTGAAGGCCAGAACATCACCCAGGCCTATCAGTTCGTCTCCACCGGCAACGCCGAGCTGGGTTTTGTCGCCCTGTCGCAGATCTACAAGGACGGCAAGATCACCAGTGGTTCGGCCTGGATCGTTCCGGCCAGCCTGCACGACCCGATCAAACAGGACGCCGTGATTCTCAACAAGGGCAAGGACAACCCGGCCGCCAAGGCATTGGTTGACTACCTCAAGGGGCCGAAAGCGGCAGCTGTCATCAAGTCCTACGGCTACGAAATCTAAAATGTCGCTATCGAGTGCCGATTTTTCCGCCATCTGGCTGACCCTGAAACTGGCGTCCCTGACGACCGTCATCCTGCTGATTGTCGGCACTCCGATTGCGTTATGGCTTTCGCGCACCCGCTCCTGGTTGCGCGGCCCGGTCGGGGCCATTGTCGCCCTGCCCCTGGTGTTGCCACCGACTGTGATCGGTTTTTATCTGTTGCTGGCCCTAGGCCCTCACGGGTTCATTGGCCAGTTCACCCAATCACTCGGTCTTGGCACCCTCACGTTCAGCTTTGCAGGGCTGGTCATCGGTTCGGTGTTGTATTCGATGCCCTTTGTCGTCCAGCCGCTGCAAAACGCTTTTTCCGCCATTGGCACGCGCCCGCTCGAAGTGGCTGCGACGCTGCGGGCCAATCCCTGGGACACCTTTTTCAGCGTGACGCTGCCCCTGGCACGCCCCGGTTTCATTACCGCCGCCATTCTCGGTTTCGCCCACACCGTCGGCGAGTTCGGCGTAGTGCTGATGATCGGTGGCAATATTCCCGAGAAGACCCGCGTGGTCTCGGTACAGATCTACGATCACGTCGAAGCCATGGAATACGCCCAAGCCCATTGGCTGGCCGGGGCGATGCTGGTGTTCTCGTTTGTCGTCTTGCTGGCACTGTATTCCAGCCGAAAAACCAAAGCGGGCTGGAGCTGACCGATGATTTATATGCGCCTGAAACTGGATTACCCGGGCTTCGCCCTGGACGTCGACCTGCAACTGCCGGGCCGTGGCGTCACAGCACTTTACGGTCATTCCGGTTCGGGCAAGACCACTTGCCTGCGCTGCATCGCCGGCCTGGAACGAGCCGATCAGGGTTTTATCCAGGTCAACGATGAAGTCTGGCAAGACAGCGCAAACAAGGTTTTCGTCGCGCCGCACAAACGCGCGCTGGGCTACGTGTTCCAGGAAGCCAGCCTGTTTCCTCATCTGTCGGTGCTGGCCAACCTGGAGTTTGGCCTCAAGCGCATCCCGAAGCCGCAGCGTCGGGTCGACATGGCCCACGCCAGCGAGCTGCTGGGCATCAGCCATTTGCTGGATCGGCGCCCGCAACACCTTTCGGGCGGCGAGCGACAGCGCGTCGGCATCGCCCGCGCCTTGCTCACCAGCCCGAAACTGTTGTTGATGGACGAGCCACTGGCCGCGCTGGATGCCCAACGCAAAAATGAAATCCTGCCTTACTTGCAACGCCTGCACGACGAACTCGACATTCCGGTGCTGTACGTCAGCCACTCCCAGGATGAGGTCGCGCGGCTGGCCGACCATATCGTGTTGCTCAGCAACGGCAAGGCACTGGCCAGCGGCCCGATCGGCCAGACCCTGGCGCGCCTCGACTTGCCTCTGGCCATGGGGGACGACGCTGGCGTGGTGATCGAGGGTCGTGTCAGCGCCTATGACGCGGACTATCAATTGCTGAGCCTGCAATTGCCCGGCACCAGCCTCAACATTCGAGTACCGCATACGCCCATGGATACAGGCCAGGCACTGCGCTGCAAGGTCCAGGCGCGGGATGTCAGCCTGAACCTGCACAGTGCCGGGCAAAGCAGCATTCTCAATCGCCTGCCGGTCACCGTGGTCAGTGAAATGAACGCCGACAACGCCGCCCATGTGCTGATTCGCCTGGACGCCGCCGGTACGCCGCTGCTGGCGCGGATCACGCGTTATTCCCGTGATCACCTGAACATCCACCCTGGCCAGCAACTCTGGGCACTCATCAAAGCGATCGCGGTGCTGGCGTAAATCCGCCGGCACGACTGCAGCGGGGCGCGGTCCATGGCTGTAACGCCCCGTGATTCCTCGCCCTGGACGCCTGTCATGCCCGACGCACTGCCACCTGACCTGCATTATGTCGATGACACTCAGCCGGGCATCACCCGCAGGAAACTGCGCGGAAGATTCGCCTATTTCGACCCGGCGGGCCAGCGCATCACCGACCCGGAGGCGATCAAACGCCTCAACGCACTCGCGGTGCCACCCGCCTATACCCAGGTGTGGATCTGCGCCGATCCATGCGGGCACCTGCAGGCCACCGGGCGGGATGCCCGGGGTCGCAAACAATACCGTTATCACCCGCGCTGGCGGGAGGTGCGCGACGCCGACAAATACTTGCGCCTGCGTGAGTTCGGGCTGGCCTTGCCGAAACTGCGTCAGCGACTGGAAGCCGAATTGGCGGCACCGGGATTCAGTCGCGACAAAGTCATGGCCACGGTCATCACCCTGCTGGACACGACGTTGATCCGTATCGGCAACAGCCAATATGCCCGGGACAACCGCTCTTACGGCCTGACGACCTTGCGCAGCCGCCATGTGGAGATCAACGGCAGTGCCATCCTGTTCCAGTTCCGCGGAAAAAGTGGCGTCGAACACCAGATCACCGTGAAAGACCGAAGACTGGCGCGGATCATCAAACGCTGCCAGGACATTCCCGGGCAGAACCTGTTTCAGTATCTGGATGAAAACGGAGACCGGCACACCGTCAGTTCATCCGACATCAACAGCTATTTGCAAACCCTCACCGGCGCCGATTTCACCGCCAAGGATTACCGCACCTGGGCCGGCAGCGTCCTGGCCCTGGCGATGTTGCGCAAACTGCAGTGGGAGCCTGAAACGGATGCCAGGCGGCACCTGGTGGAAATGGTCAAGAATGTGGCCAGGCAGCTCGGCAATACTCCAGCGGTGTGCCGCAAATGCTATATCCACCCGGCAGTGCTGGATGGCTTTGTTCTCGGTGATCTGGCGCAACTGCCAAGGACCAGGGCGCGCAAGGGGCTATCGGCCGAGGAAGTCAGGCTGGCGATCTTCCTTGAGAGAATGCCCGCCGCGCCTGAACCGACGAATTGACCTGCCTATTTTTTGCACGATCACCAATGACTTCTATAGTTGAACTGAACACGAATCCGCTGCGGAGACGCCATGGAAGACATTTTCGTCGTGAAGCGTTGCAACAAGATCATCATCCATGGCCGCCGTGCGGGTGAAAATGACCATCTGCCTCCGGATGCAGAGGTCTGGTATCGCATCGCCGATACCCGCACCCAAGGGTTTATCGGCGATGGCTACGACACTGAAGAAGACGCTCAGCGTGTTTGCCGGCAGTTGAACGCCAAATCACAAGTGACAGCCCGACAAGTTTGAGGGCCTGTCACCATTTTTTAACGGGTCTATACTGAAATGGCTGAAGGAACAGCGACCCCAACGGCAGAAAGCTCGCTCCCAGCGGGCTTTTTGCTGCCACTCCAGGTTTCTTGAACGGAGGTGTCTCCCATGTCCGAAAAAGAGTCCATCACCACCCTGCTCACCTTGCTGGACTCCCGTCAGGCGCGCCTGGCTGCGGCCTGCAAGGAAATCGCCGACTGGGTCGATCATCAAGGCGGACACCCCACCGCCCTCAGAATTCGTGATCGCCTGAACGACATCGAGAAGGACACGCCGCTGATCCGGCACACGCTGTCTTCTCTCCAGCCTGTCGACCGGCCTCTGCCTCGGTTCAGATGATCCGCCACGGACTCGCGGTACGAGGACAGGCCCGATTCGGGCAGCATGACCGGTGGCACTAACGCCTCCGGATAGCTGTCTGCCTGCCGAGTTTTCCCCCTCTCTTGCAACCCGACCTCGTGCCGGGATTTTTTGTTGCGCAAAACCAATCGAACGTCACCGCTCACGTGGGGTCAACCGATCACACGTCACCAAGGAGACGTTCCAATGGTCACTCATTTCAAAGTCAGCGGGCACCTGGCCTGCGGTCACCACGGCAACAACCTGGTATCGACCCGCGAACTCAATCGGGTGAAATGCAGAAGCTGCCGAAACACCGACGCCTACAAAGAAGCCCGCAAGGCTGAACGCAACGCTGCCCGCCGCGCAGCACGCAAAGCCAAAGCCGTGCACACCGCCGATAACTGGCGTTCAGCCTGGACCGAACGACTGACTGCGATGGCCGGCCTGCAACGACTGCCACGGGGATTTGCCGGCCAACCTTTCGTTTAGGCAGCTTTTACTGCGATCAGATGTCCCTGCACGCTGGCTCCATGACCTCGCGCAGGGACATGCGCTTGAATGCCTCGACCAGCGCGCGCCCTTCCTCTGGCGTACAAGTGACAGCCAGCCGCATGGTCGCCTCGCCCAGGTGCCAGATCAAAAGCAACTGCCAATAGGCGGCCTGCAAACCCTGGGCATCCTCGACAGCCTCCAATCCCTGTTCAATGCAACGACGGCTCTCAGCGTTGTAGCGTTCGACGAGCGTTCGGATGACGGAGTTCGACGGACGGCCCGCGATTTCAGCGACTACGTGCAGCCCACGGCAGCTGCGGGCATCTGGGGAAATGGGCGTACGATGTAATGCATTGGCGAGAACAGGGTACGTCGGCTAGGGTCTCTTGCGTATCGAACTGCGGCGCCTTAATTGGCAGGAGCCTGATCAAGGAGAAAACGCATGTCACTCAATCGTAGTGCCGAACAAACCTACCGCCAGTGGTCCACCCCGATCCTGCTGGAGCTCAAGGAGCGAGAGCATCAATTGACCCCGTCAGACCGCCAGGCGTTGGAAAACGTGTTGCAGGAAAGAAGGTTGATCAACATCGGCAACCCGACCGGCAGCGATCGTCGCAAGACCGGCCCGGTTTCCTGAAAAAAATCCGGCAACCACCATCAAGGCAGAAATGATGGCGCAGAAACCGACAAGGGCTTGTATCGGCTTTCGCTGGCAAGCCCTTGATCCCGCATAACGCCCGCTAGCGGAGTCTCTGCCGCGCTAGAACCACCCACCGCGATCATCTTCCAGCGCCTGGCGACACTGCTTGAGTTGGGCGTTGTAAATCTCCGATTGCTTTTGCACTTTCCGGGCAACCTGCATCAGCCACGGTTTACTGCGATAGGTATTGCGGCTAAAGCCCCCACGCCCCTCGTGATAAGCCAGGTACTGATTGTAGGTGTCCCATTTGGAGATTCCGAGCTGACGTTGCGTGCCCGTGGTGTACCAGCCGATAAACATGATCGCGTCGTCGAAACTGTCACGTGAACCGCCGTTGCCGGTACTGTCCTTGTACTCACCCCACACCGGGTCCTGAGCCTGCGCATAACCATAGGCCGAACTGACTCGCCCCCAGGGGATCACCCAGAGCAGGTAGTCACGCGGCGGCAATGCGTCCGCCACGTAGCTGCTTTCCTGCTTCAGGATCGCCATGGCCACATGCAGTGGTGTCCCATATTCACTCTGCATTTCCAGCGAGTCCTCGTACCAGTCGGGATACTCACGGTAAATACTGCAGAGATTGTCCTGATCCTTGGGTGGCATCGTCGTGCAACCTGTCAAAAACATGAACAACAAAGTCAACAGCAAAATATTTCGTTGTGTCATTCATCACGCTCAAAAATAAGGTTCTTCGCACAATCCCGGGTAACTACTGTAGGAGCCAGCCTGCTGGCGATGAACTCAAGTGCCCCGCGTTCATCCAGTTCACACGCGTTTTCGTTAACGACCATCGCTGGCAAGCCAGCTCCCACAAGGGACCGTGCCCACGCTGAAACTGTAGGAGCCAGCCTGCTGGCGATGAACTCAAGTGCCCCGCGTTCATCCAGTTCACACGCGTTTTCGTTAACGACCATCGCTGGCAAGCCAGCTCCCACAAGGGGCCGTGCCCACGCTGAAACTGTAGGAGCCAGCCTGCTGGCGATGGACTCCAGTGCGCCGCGTTCATCCAGCTCCCCCGCGTTATCGTTAACGACCATCGCTGGCAAGCCAGCTCCCACAAGGGACCGTGCCCACGCTGAAACTGTAGGAGCCAGCCTGCTGGCGATGGACTCAAGCGCGCCGCGTTTATCCAGTTCACACGCGTTTTCGTTAACGACCATTGCTGGCAAGCCAGCTCATGCAAGGCGCCTGAGTCAGGCAGGTGCAGGCAAAAACGTCAGAAGACCTCCAGCTTGATCACGTCACCCTTATCGAACGGGTTCTTTGTAAATCCCTGTTGCACGACGAGACCAGAGGGGGACTCCGGGTTTTGATTCAGAGCATCTTCTCCAGACCGACCTTGTCGCTGAGCCAGGCTTTGAAGCTGCGCCATTTGCCGCCGGGTTCCTTGCGCAAGGTATGTTGGCGGCCGTCGTCCTCGGTGAACCAGACGACTTCGCCGTTTTCCAGTCGGGCCTGGTAACTCATGGCCGGCGCCATGCCCTCAAGCGCCGCCTGGCGCACGTAGCCGGCCAGTTCGGGACTGTCGACCAGGACCCCGACTTCAGTGTTCCAGAACACTGAACGCGGGTCGAAATTGAACGAACCGATGAACACCTTCTGCTTGTCCAGGATCATGGCCTTGGTGTGCAGACTGGAGTCCGAGCCACCACTGAGTCCAAACGAAGAGCTGCGGCCGGGGTCGTCCGGCTGACGCCGCAGCTCATAGAGTTTCACGCCATGTTCGAGCAGCGTCTTGCGATACGGTGCATAGCCGCCATGCACCGCCGGCACATCGGTGGCTTCCAGTGAGTTGGTCAGCAGGCGCACATCAACGCCGGCATCAGCACGACCCAGTAGATAGTCCATGCCCGACTTTTGCGGGACGAAGTAGGCCGACATCATGATCAGCTCGTTGCTGACGCCATCAAGTTCAGGCCGCAGTTGTGTGGCCATCAATAACGCGCGTGCCGGTTCGCCGTCAGCCAGGACCTTGCTCGGAGCGTCCCACATCGCCGTGCTATGGGCCCAGATCAGCTGCTTGCGCCAAGTCTCGAATTGCGGTCGAGTCTGGTAGGTCATGAGATGGTTGTACAAAGCCCTGTGCTCGGTACGTGAGGACTGGAGCGATTGCTCCAGACGTTGGCGGCTCTCGAGCAAGTCCTGTGCTGTCGGCTTGTTGATCTGGAAGTCACTGATCGACTGGCTCAAGGCGCTGTTCCAGTACTGATCGAAGCTGTGCCCCAACTGCTCGGCGACCGGGCCGATGCAAAGCAGGTCCATATCGGTGAAGTTGAGATCGGGCTTGGCGTCGAAATATTCATCCCCCAGGTTGCGTCCGCCGACGATGGCTGCGCTGTTGTCAGCCAGCCACAGTTTGTTGTGCATGCGTCGGTGCTGCTGGGAGAGATCAAGCAAGCGACCCATGGTTCGAGTCACCACGGTACTGCGCCCCAGATGCAAAGGGTTGAAGACGCGGATATGGATGTTCGGGTGCACCGCCAGGGTAGCGATGACTTCTTCCTGGCCGTCGGTGGCCGTGTCATCGAGCAGCATACGTATCCGTACGCCGCGATCGGCAGCCAGCAGCATTTCATTAACCAGTGCCCGGGTGCTGAGACCGTTATGCACGATGTAGTACTGCAGATCGACGGTTTTCTGCGCATTGCGGATCAACTCGGCGCGCGCCCGGAATGCTTCACTGCTGTTGGGCAGCAAGCGAAAACCCGAGCGCCCCTCATGCGCGGCGGCCTGAGTCTGGATCGAACGCCCGAAAGCCGATTCGCTGGCGGGGATCGCCTCGCTGAAGTCATGGGGCAAGCGCGTGGTGGCGCAGCCGACTAGCAACAGCGCGAACAACATGGCGCAGAGGAACCGGGACATGGGCTGGCCCTCAACATCGACGGGTGTAGATGTGGACCCGGCATCCAGCCAGTACCGGCTGCCGAGAACATGCAGCCCTCGATAATCCGCACGACTTGTTTCAGTAAAGCCCGTTTCAGGCAGCGTGTCGAAATTTACCGGTTCCCTGCAGAGCATGCAGTCCGGGCATTAGCGAATTGCGAAAAAGATTTTTTGAAGGCGGAAAAAACTAAGGGCCTGCATGAGGTATCTCACGCAAGCCCTTGATATTCATGGTGCCCGAAGCCGGAATCGAACCGGCACGCCCTTACGAGCGGGGGATTTTAAGTCCCATGCGTCTACCAGTTTCGCCATTCGGGCGGTAGCGCGGTGAAGCGTCCAGGTTGTGCCAAATAACGATCTGGCAATTCTGACGCCTGTGCAGCAGAGGTGGAAATATATACATCCCGCCCCGGTGAAGCAAGTTCGCAAATACCCTTTTCAAGACTAAATCTTGCAGGCTGCTGAAAATAAAAAAGCTCCGTAAATCATAGATCTACGGAGCTTGTTTATTAGTGGAGGCCGAGGTCGGAATCGAACCGGCGTAGGCGGATTTGCAATCCGCTGCATAACCATTTTGCTACTCGGCCTCAAAACATTTGATATCTAGTAGCGCGACATCAAATGCGTACAAACTTGGAGCGGGAAACGAGACTCGAACTCGCGACCCCGACCTTGGCAAGGTCGTGCTCTACCAACTGAGCTATTCCCGCGTCTTGGTGTGGCGCATTCTATAGAATCCAGAAGCCCCGTCAACCCTTTGATTCAAAAAAGTTTTATTTCTTTTCAACGTCGGTCTTCAGATGTGGCCAGGCAGCCCGCAGGTACTGGACCATCGACCACAAAGTCAGGCCGGCCGACACCATCAGCAGCGTATAGCCCAGCAAGACCCAGAAACTGAAATCCTTGGGATTGGCCAGCAGGATCACCAGCGCGAGCATTTGCGCGGCGGTTTTCCATTTGCCAAGGTTCGATACGGCGACGTGGGCACGTGCGCCCAGTTCGGCCATCCATTCGCGCAGGGCCGAGACGACAATCTCGCGACCGATGATCACGGCAGCCGGCAGCGTGAGCCACAGGTTTGCGTGTTCCTGCACCAACAGTACCAGCGCAACCGCGACCATCAGCTTGTCGGCAACCGGATCGAGAAAAGCCCCGAACGGTGTGCTTTGTTCCAGGCGGCGGGCCAGGTAGCCGTCCAGCCAGTCGGTGGCGGCAGCAAAGGCGAAGACCGAGGCGGAAGCCAGGTAGCTCCACTGGTAAGGCAGGTAGAACAGCAAAATGAAGATCGGAATGAGCAGAACGCGTAGAACGGTAATCAGATTAGGGATATTCATCGGCACAACTGGCTACGAGGTGAGGGGGCATTCTACTCGCTGTGCAGATTTGCATAAATCAACTCTGCGAGCTTTTTACTGATCCCGGGGGTTTTGGCAATTTCTTCGATGCTTGCACGAGACAGCTCCTGCAATCCACCAAAATGTTTCAACAAATCCCGCCGACGTGTTGGACCGACGCCAGCGACGCCTTCCAGTGTAGACGTCCGACGGGTTTTTCCACGCCGGGCGCGGTGCCCAGTGATGGCAAATCGGTGGGCTTCGTCGCGAATCTGCTGGATCAGATGCAGCGCGGGAGAATCGCCGCGCAAGGTGAACTCGTGCGCGGCATCGTTCAGGTACAGGGTTTCGAAACCGGCCTTGCGCGTCGCGCCTTTTGCCACGCCGAGCAGGATCAGATCAGGTACGGCCAGTTCATCGAGCACGTCACGGGCCATGGACAACTGACCTTTACCACCATCCACCAGCAGGATATCCGGCAGCTTGCCCTCCCCGTCCTTCAGTTTGCTAAAGCGTCGGGTCAACGCCTGGTGCATCGCCGCGTAATCATCGCCGGCCGTAACACCCTCGATGTTGTACCGGCGGTAATCGGACTTGATCGGGCCTTCGGGGCCGAAGACCACGCAGGACGCCACTGTCGCCTCGCCACTGGAATGACTGATGTCGTAGCACTCCAGGCGTTGTGGAGGCTCATCGAGTTTCAGCACCTCGGCCAGTGCATCGAAGCGCGCCGTAATGTGCTGACGATTCGCCAGGCGCGCATTCAGCGCCTGCTCGGCATTGGTCACGGCCAATTGCTGCCAGCGCGCTCGCGTACCACGCACGCGATGGCTGATGGTCAGTTCACGACCGCGCAGCTCGTCGATGGCCGCGATCAGTGTTGGAAAGTCATCGTGGACCACATTGACGATCAACTCGCTGGGCAAGTCGCGTTCAGGGCTGCTGATGAAGTATTGGCCAAGAAACGCGGCCATGACTTCAGAAACATCTTCTTCAATACCGACTTGAGGGAAGAAGTTCTTGCTGCCCAACACCCGCCCGCCCCGCACGCTGATCAAGTGCACACAGGCACCGCCCGGGTTGACGAACGCGGCGATCACATCGACGTCCCCGGTCCCGCCTTCCATGCTCTGCTGGTCCTGAACCCGGCGCAACAACGCAATCTGGTCCCGCAGCTCGGCCGCTCGCTCGAACTCCAGATTGATCGCCGCTTCTTCCATCCCGGCAGACAACTCGTCAGTCAGCGCGCTGCTGCGTCCTTCAAGAAACATCACCGAGTGGCGCACGTCTTCGGCGTACACCTGGGGTTCCACCAGCCCGACGCAGGGTGCCTTGCAGCGTTTGATCTGGTATTGCAGGCAAGGACGGGTGCGGTTCTTGTAATAGCTGTCTTCGCATTGCCGAACGAAAAACGTCTTTTGCAGCAGGCTCAGGCTTTCGCGGATCGCGCCGGCGCTGGGGTAAGGACCGAAATACTTGCCCTTGGCCTTTTTCGCACCGCGATGAATGCTCAGGCGCGGAAACTCTCCGTCGGAGAGAAAGACATAGGGGTAGGATTTGTCGTCGCGCAGCAGGATGTTATAGGGCGGGCGCCATTCCTTGATCAGCGTCTGCTCGAGCAGCAAGGCTTCGGTTTCGTTGGCGGTGATCGTCGTTTCGACCTGGGCGATACGTGCGACCAGTGCGGCGGTCTTGGGGGCAAGCCCGGTCTTGCGAAAGTAACTCGACAGGCGATTCTTGAGGTTTTTCGCCTTGCCGACGTAAAGCAACCGCGCTTCGCTGTCGAACATGCGATACACGCCGGGGCGCCCGCTGACGGTCGACAGAAAGGCGCTCGGATCAAAGGTTTCGGTCATTTTCAGAGGCTGGCGTCGACCATGCCATGACGCACCGCCAACAGCGTCAACTCGACATCACTGCTGATCGAAAGCTTTTCGAAGATGCGGTAACGGTAGGTGTTCACGGTTTTCGGGGACAGGCACAATTTGTCGGAAATGATCTGTACTTTCTGGCAGCCGACTATCATCAGCGCGATCTGGATTTCCCGCTCGGACAGGGCATCGAAAGGCGAGTCGTTGGTGGGCTGGAAGGACTTGATCGCCAGTTGCTGGGCAATTTGCGGGCTGATGTAGCGTTGCCCGGCGAACACCAGGCGGATGGCCTGGACCATTTCCGGCAAACCTGCCCCCTTGGTCAGGTACCCTGCCGCACCGGCTTGCAACAGCCGCGTAGGAAACGGGTCCTCTTCACACACGGTCACCGCGACGACCTTGATATCCGGATGACTGCGCAATAATTTGCGAGTGGCCTCAAGACCGCCGATACCCGGCATCTTGACGTCCATCAACACCACATCGGGTTTCAGCTCACGCGCCTTGAGCAGGGATTCTTCACCCGACTCGGCCTGGCCGACTACTTGCAGGCCATCGATGTCAGCCAGCATTCGTGTAATGCCTGTACGAACGAGATCATGGTCATCGACTACTAGCACCCTAATCAAGCAGACACCTCGCGATATGGTCTTATTGGGTTGCCAGACACCTTAGCAAAAAGCATCTGGCAGACCTAGCGGAAAGCATCAGATTAAAAGTTTCAATTCATCTTGAAAGGCCGGTCGCAAACGCGTTGCGCCAATGTCATGGATTGATATCAAGCTGCATTCTCAGGAAACATTCATCCTTACCCACCACTGTGAATCCCTTGCGCTCGTACAACGCCCGCGCCGGGTTATTTTCAAAAACCGTCAAGCGTAGCGCCGGTCGCCGCTCCTGGTACGCGACTGACAGTACCTGATCGATTGCCCAGGAACCAATGCCCTGCCCGCGAAACGCTTCGACGACCTGCAGTTCGCGGATGTACAACGCTCTGGCATCACGGCTCAAGCTCACATAACCCGGCAACTGATCACCGCTTGTCAGCATGCGGTTGTCCCGCCCTGCCCAGGCCACGTCAAAAGCTTCGTCCTGCCATATCAGGTCGTGCCGAATGTAGTAGCGCAGCATGTTTTTACAGGTCAGGTGGCGGGCGAAAGCCAGATCCTCTGGCGTGGCCACACGCCATGCGCAGTCCATCACGCTGGCTCCACGGCGACGACTTCCCCGCTCCAGCCCTCGCTGTTGCGCCGGGCCACAACCATCTGGCTGCCGGTACCGGTGGCGGCCGCAATCAACAAACCGTCCGACGCCCAGATCGCGCTGCGTCCTGCCGATCCCCAGCCACCTGTCGCACCACCATGATTGGCCATCAACACCACCATGGCGTGCTGCGCGGCATAGCCTTGCAGCAACGCGGTATCCGCGACGTAGCCGTTTTCCGTGATCAGCACGCCTGCGGCGTAGACATCTGCACCCTGGCACGCTGCAGCAGCGGCATGGCTGGAGTGGGAAAAGTCGGCGCAGACCGCCAGAGCAATAGTGTCTGTCCCGATGGTAAGGGGCGCCCCCCCGGCGCCCGGTGCAAACGCCACTTCTTCCCCGGGATGCAGATGCTGCTTGCTGTAGACCCCAAGCGAACCATCGGCCCCCAGCACCAGCGCACCGATCAGGACCGACTGGTTATCCGGCAGTCGAATCGGCATACCGACAACAGCCGTCACACCGACTGCCCGGGCGACGTCTCGCAGCGGTTGCAGAAGGGCGTCATCCGACACAATGGCCAGCTCGGCCGCGAGCCCGCGCTCGTAGCCGGTCAGCGACAATTCAGGGAACACCAGCAACTGCACGCCCTGCTCCGCGGCTGCCGCGATGAAGCGTTGGTGCCTGGCGATATTGCCAGCAATGTCTCCGGCGATAGAGATCGATTGGGCTGCAGCGATGGTCAGCGGTAACATGAAGCGTCCTTGTGTCGATGTGCTTTTGAACAGACGCAGAGTTTGTCACAACCCTCAGGCCACTCAAGCGATAGAAAACCCTGTCGCCGGCCAATAGCATTTTCTGATTGAATCTGCGCACCGGCCTCTAGTAAGCTCGACCCATCCATTGGAGACAGACCATGTTCAGCACCCTCTCACAGCTTCGTACCGCCAGCGCCCTGCGCTCGGTTGCGGCTGTCCGGGTGAACGACGGCTGTGCTCCGGTCAGCTTTTATTTTGGGTATTGGTTTAGCCACTGGCGCGCCTGATACCCACACGGCGCCCACTTTAAACGGGTCGCCACCAGAGAATTCTCAACCCCCGGTCGGCCTCCCGACCGGGGGTTTTGTTTTTTCAGCCCCAACGTTTTTAGCGACACACCAGACATTTAGAGGATTCAGAACATGAACTACGCCACTTATTACCGTTACGACAGTTTTACCGCCTGGCGATTTACCACCCACCGCTCGGGACAGCCTGCCGCCTCCGATCGGTCACCCACAGGTGGCAAGCGCACACACACCGCCAGTCTGGCCAATTGTCGAACACCCCAGTAGGGCCGAGCGAGCGGGCACGAACCCGCCACCAGCCCAGGAAGCCTTGAATATGAACTCGTCCGTCTCCGCACTGCCGCTATCCACCTTGAGCCCTGCCAATGAAGCGCTGACCCTGCGTCTGCCCAGCTCATTGCAACTCAAACAGCAATTGCCCCTCGGCAACCTCCTGACCCAGCAAGTCGCCACCCACCGCCAGGCGGTTCGCGCGATTCTCAACGGTGAAGACTCCCGTATGCTGGTCATCGTAGGCCCATGCTCGATCCATGATCCGGAATCAGCCCTCGAATACGCCAGCAACCTTGCCCGCCTCGCCACAGAAGTCAGCGACGAAATGCTCCTGGTGATGCGCGCCTACGTCGAAAAACCCCGTACCACGGTTGGCTGGAAAGGCCTGGCCTACGATCCGCACCTGGATGGCAGCGATGACATGGCCGCAGGCCTGACGCTGTCCCGCGAGCTGATGCGCGAAATGCTCCGCCTGGGTTTGCCCGTCGCCACTGAACTGCTGCAGCCGATGGCCGCCGGCTACTTCGATGACCTGTTGAGCTGGGTGGCGATCGGCGCCCGGACCACGGAATCGCAGATCCATCGGGAAATGGCCAGCGGCCTGGGCATGCCTGTCGGGTTCAAGAACGGGACTGACGGCGGTGTCGCTGTCGCCAGCGACGCCATGCGTTCCGCCGCCCATCCCCATCGCCATTTCGGTGTCGACAGCCAGGGACATCCGGCGATCATTCAAACCCCGGGCAATGCGGACACTCACCTGGTATTGCGCGGCGGCCATCGCGGGCCGAACTACGACAGCGCCAGTATCGCCCGGGTGAACAGTGACTTGGCCCGGCTCAGGATTCCGGCCCGCATCATGGTCGATTGCAGTCACGCCAACAGCGGCAAAGACCCGTTGCGCCAGCCGGCCGTGTTCAACGATGTGCTTGAACAGCGTCTGCAAGGTGATCGTTCGCTGATCGGCATGATGATCGAGAGCCATTTGTTCGAGGGCTGTCAGCCGTTGAGTTCGTCAATGCAATACGGTGTGTCAGTGACCGATGGCTGCCTTGGTTGGGCCGGGACAGAACAGCTGTTGCTTGAAGCGGCAGATCGGCTGCGAGTGCAAGACAACGCCCAATAACCGGCATCACCTGTCCGCCCTCCGGCCTTCATCTGAAGACTGGAGGGCAAATGGCGATCAATGCCCCATCAGGGATTGCACCTTAACCCGTGTCACCCCGGATTGTTGAGAGCTGTCATCAAGGCGCTCGACCGAACAGGAAACACGGATCGCAGAATCTCGATGCTCCCTCCAGAACCGGTAGGGAACGATGAATATCAACGGCTCGCCCACGGTGTCTCTGGTGATTTCTCGCTCGTCACAGTGGTTGAATTTCTCCCCCTCGCATCTCAGGCAAACCAGCTCCCCTTTTTCAGCCCTGGGGTTTTCGATGACGACAGTCACCCCATCCTGCACGTCATGCAGATCCACCCAGCCTTCGTCGGCTTCCAGCACAACGGGTGCTGGCAGTGGTCCCCGCTCCATCTTGCCAATCATCAGTGTCGTTACTTCAGAGTATCGAGGGCCATGTCCTGCTTGCTTGACGCAATAATCAACGGAAACGGAAGACCCCAGATTGGGCGCAATGCACTCCGGGCTGACCCAGAACGACAACTCATTGCCCACAGCAAAGGACTCGACCTTGAGTGCATCACTGAAGCTTGCTTCGAGCGAAACACCCGTCCAGGTCAGCAACACCCAGTCGCCCGCCGTCATGCGCGCATAGGGTTTGATTGTAACGATCGCCCCTTCCTTGACCCGATCCGGATCAAGCGTTCTGCCCACCGCGTCGTCCACCGTCGCGGGTAACAGGTCTGATTGCACATCACCCACACACAGCTGTAAACGATGGGAGTGCATGATCCCGGTAAAACGACTGCTCAAGAGCGAGTAGCTGATTTCGAGTGAACCACCGTCGAGCGCCTCGATATAAGCGCTACCCACAGCAAAGATCATGTCCTCGCCGACCCTGTCGTCACTGACGAAACGCGTCACCTGATGATTGCAGGCGAGGCCATCGGCATCCAGCCCCACCCAATTCAATAGCAATTTGTCGCCACAGGTCATGCCTGGGTAAGGACAGACCCTGATCACGGCTTTTCGGTCAGAGGGGTTCAGAACGCCGTTTTCCGCCTGCTCCAGTAAGGGCGGTGGCAATGGTCGCTGTACGAGATTCAAGGTGTCGGGTTCATAAACAGTCATTCATTCGCTCCAGTCCCTGGAATAAACACCGAACGGGTGGCCGGCTTGGGTGACGTGTATTTAACCTCACGACTACCCGCCGTGATGTCGGCCTCTCACTCAGCCTCGCTCGGAAAATCGATACATACGAAGTAGGTCTTTGATCAAGAGCAACCTGATTGCCGTGAAAAATCGTCAAACGATTCCGACTAAAACCTCAGCAAATCTTCAGCATTCACACTTGCACTATTCCGCTTTCCGGAGGTTTCAGCGGACTTTTCATACATCGCGCCAACCTCGAGTGTTTTAGAGTGAAACGCCATGCAGTCCCGACGAACTTCTGTGCAAAGGTGTGAATATGCAAAGGAATGCAAGCACTCGTTATCCAATACTGCTGATCCACGGCCTTTTCGGCTTCGAAAGAATCGGCAAGTTCGAGCTGTTTCACGACATCAGGCAGGCGCTGAGGAATGCCGGAGCAAGGGTGTTCGTTCCCCACTTGTCGGCCATCCATGACAACGAAGTACGCGGTAAGCAATTGCTCATGCAGATCGAGCGGGTACTGGAAGGAACCGGTGCCTGCAAAGTCAACCTCATAGGCCATAGCCAGGGTGCACTGGCCGCACGTTATGCCGCAGCGGTTGCACCACGCAGTGTGGCATCGGTGACTTCCGTCAGCGGGCCGAACCATGGCTCGGAGCTCGCCGATTTCCTGCGCAAGGCATTGACACCGGGCCGTCTGCCGGAACATGTGGCCGAGACGGTGGTGACCCTCTTCGCCGACTTCCTCGCGACCCTGAGCGACAACCGGTACCAGCCGCGCAACGCCATTGCCGCCCTCAATGCACTGACCACCGACGGCGTAGGCGCCTTCAATGACAAATACCCGCAAGGGCTGCCCGCCACCTGGGGTGGCAAGGGTAACGAACGGGTCAACGGTGTTCGTTACTACTCGTGGAGCGGCATAGTGCCTTCGAATGTGCTCAAAGAGGGGCTCAATGCGCTCGATCCGCTCAACGGTTTCTGTCGGCTCCTTTCCGGGTATTTCGTCACGGAAGCCGGGCAGAACGACGGTTTGGTCGGTCGCTTCAGTTCTCACCTGGGCACGGTTATCCGCTCCGACTATGCGCTGGATCACCTGGACACCCTTGGGCAGCCGGCAGGCCAGTTGCGCACAGGCGTCGACCCGGTCGAACTGTATGTCCAGCATGCCGAGCGCTTGAGAGCCGCCGGCCTTTAAGCGGCTACCTGCCGCGAATCCCGCATGGAGCGGAACTTTGAGGAGAAATAGCTCACTGAATCCGGTAGGCTGCGCATTTTACCGAATATTGAATGGAGTATTTTCCCATGGCCAGAGCCACTGCCCGTCACATCCTTGTTGCCTCGGAAGCCAAGTGCAACGAACTCAAGGCCCAAATCGAGGCTGGTGCCGATTTCGCCGAAGTTGCCAAGGCAAACTCCACCTGCCCTTCCAGCCGCCAGGGCGGTGATCTGGGTTCGTTCGGTCCAGGCCAGATGGTCAAGGAATTCGACACCGTGGTTTTCAGCGCGCCGCTCAACGTGGTCCAGGGCCCGGTCAAGACCCAGTTCGGTTACCACCTGCTGGAAGTGACCAGCCGTCAGGACTGATCGACGCTTGAGCTATTCAACGGCCCGCCTTTTGGTGGGCCGTTGTGTTTCACACACGTAATTCGGCTGGCGAGGGAAGCGCCGCTAGCGTACAAATTGTCGTTAACGACCACCCGGCTCTAAGGCTGACAATGCGACTGGCTTTCCCTACCTTGTTGTTCACGGCCGTGGCCCTGCTGTCGGGTGCCGCGGGTGTGAATGCAGCACCGCAACCGGCAATGACCGTGTACGGCGAACCGGCAAAATACCCTGCCGGCTTCAGTCATTTCGCCTACACCAATCCGCTGGCCCCCAAAGGCGGCACGATGCGGCGATCGGCGATCGAAATCGGGCAGTTCGACCATGTCTTGCCTTACATCGACAAAGGCATCGGCGTCACACAGATCGACGGTTTGCTCTATTCGCCGCTGGCCCAGCGCTCGCTGGACGAGCCGTACACCGTGTACGGCCTGGTGGCAGAGAAGATGGAGCGTTCCGAGGACGGCCTGTCACTGCGTTTCTACCTCAACCCCAAGGCGCGTTTTGCCGATGGCAAAGCCATTACCGCCGAAGACGTGCGCTATACCTTCGACCTGCTGATGACCCAGGGCAGCCTGCGTTACCGCACCCAGTTCGCCGACGTCAAAGGCGTGGAAGTGGAATCTCCTCTGACTATCCGCTTTGATTTCAAGAACAACGAAAATCGCACCCTGCCGCTGGATATCGCGACCCTGCCGGTGTTTCCCGAACACTGGTGGAAGACTCGCGATTTTGCCGGTGGCGGCGGCTATGAAGCGCCGTTGGGCAGCGGCCCCTATAAAGTGGGCAAGATCGATTCCGGGCGCAGCATCACCTTCGAACGCAATCCCGACTGGTGGGGCAAGGACCTGCCGGTCAGCCGTGGCCTTTACAACTTCGATCATTTCAGCATCGAGTACTTCGGCGATACCGACGTGGCGCGCCAGGTCCTGCGCGGTGGCGCCTATGACTACAACCGGGAATTTTCCGCCACCGGCTATTCCATCGGCTACGACAGTCCGGCACTGAGCGACGGTCGTCTGCAAAAGGCCCACCTCGCCACCGAGGCGCCGCAGCCGGCCCAGGGTTTTGTGTTCAATCTGCAAAAGCCCATGTTCCAGGACCGACGCGTACGCCAGGCGCTGGTGATGCTGTGGGACTTCGAGTGGAGCAACCGGCAGATGATGCGCGACATGTACATTCGCCAGCAGAGCTTTTTCTCCAACACCGATCTCGCCGCCCGGCAACTGCCGGATGCCGGGGAGCTGGCGATTCTCGAACCGCTGCGCGGGCAGATTCCCGACGAAGTCTTCACCCAGGTGTTCGAGGCGCCGAAGACCGATGGCAGCGGCGTGATTCGCGACAAGCAGCTACAGGCCCTGGACTTGCTCGAACAGGCCGGCTGGAAACCCGATGGCGACCAACTGGTCAATGCCGACGGCGAGCCGTTGAGCTTCACCTTCCTGGTCAGCCAGAACGGCATGGACCGTCTGCTGTTGCCCTATAAACGCACGCTGAAACAGATCGGTATCGACCTCAATATCCGCCGCATCGACTCGTCCCAGTACGTCAACCGCCTGATGAGCCGCGACTACGACATGATCGTCACCGGCTACCCCGTCACCACTTCTCCAGGAGGCGAACTGCTCAATTACTTCGGTTCCGAGGCGGCCACCGACCCGGGCTCCAACAACTACATGGTGTTGAAGAACCCGGCAGTGGACACCCTGATCACCGGGCTGATCCGGGCCAACACCCAGGCTGACATGCTGCATTACGCCCATGCCCTGGACCGGGTGCTGCAATGGAATTACTACTGGATTCCCAACTATTACCCGCCGGGCACCTCGACGGTGTGGTGGAACCGCTTCGGCATCCCGAACGTGCAAGCGAGCAATGACGAAGCCATCGAGAGCTGGTGGGAGATGAGCACCACGCCATTGACCAACCAACAGATGACGGCCGAGCGTATCCGCCGTGGCAAACCCGGAGGGCCGCACTGATGTGGGCTTACATACTGCGGCGCCTGCTGCTGATCATTCCGACGCTGGTGATCATTCTTCTGGTCAACTTTGTCATCGTCCAGGCGGCACCGGGCGGTCCGGTCGAACAGGCCATCGCACACTTGCAGGGCATCGGCGGTGCCGCGGTCGGCGGCGGCTCCGGCGAGCCCATGAACGGCAAGTCCCGGGCCAGTCGCGGGCTTGATCCGCAGCTGATCAAGGACATTGAAAAACAGTACGGCTTCGATAAACCGGCACACGAACGCCTCTGGCTGATGCTCACCAGCTACGCGCGCCTGGACTTCGGCAAGAGTTTCTTCCGCGGTGCCACCGTCACCGACCTGATCCTCGAGAAAATGCCCGTGACCATATCCCTCGGGCTCTGGGCGACGCTGATCACTTACCTGGTGTCGATTCCCCTGGGCATCCGCAAGGCCGTGCACCATGGCAGCCATTTCGATATCTGGAGCAGTACCGCGATCATCATCGGCTATGCCATGCCGGCGTTCCTGTTTGCGATGTTCCTGATCGTGGTGTTTGCCGGCGGCACTTCGCTGAACTGGTTCCCCGTTCGTGGACTGGTCTCGGACAACTTCGAATCGCTGTCGACCATTGGCAAAGTGGCCGATTACTTCTGGCATCTGGTGTTGCCGGTGACCGCGCTGGTGATCGGCGGCTTCGCCACGCTGACCATCCTGACCAAGAACTCGTTCCTCAATGAAATCACCCGCCAGTACGTGGTCACTGCCCGGGCCAAGGGTTTGAGTGAACGACGGGTGCTCTATGGGCACGTGTTCCGCAATGCCATGCTGCTGGTGGTATCGGGCATTCCCCAGGCGTTCATCAGTGTGTTTTTTGCCGGTTCCCTGCTGATCGAAGTGATCTTCTCCCTCGACGGCCTAGGCCGCATGAGTTACGAAGCAGCGGTTTCCCGGGACTATCCGGTGGTGTTCGGCTCGTTGTTCATCTTCACCCTGTTCGGCCTTTTGATAAAACTGGTCGGCGACCTCTGCTACACCCTGGTCGACCCGCGTATCGACTTTGCCGCGAGGAACGCCTGATGCTCAAGCTTTCACCGCTGGCGCGCCGGCGCTTCGAGCGTTTCAAGAAAAACCGTCGGGGCTGGTGGTCGCTCTGGCTGTTTGTCGGCCTGTTCCTGATGACCCTGGGCGGCGAACTGATCGCCAACGACAAACCGCTGATGGTCAGCTATCAAGGCCAGTGGTACTTCCCGGTGTTCAAGCGCCACACCGAACAGGAGTTCGGCGGGCAACTGCCGTTCCAGGCCGACTACCGCAGCGACTACGTGCAGAAGCTGATCAAGAAGGATGGTGGCTGGTTGCTCTTTCCACCGATTCCATTCAGTGACGACACGCCCAACTATGACCTGAACAAACCCGCTCCAAGTCCGCCCACCAGCGTCAACTGGCTGGGCACCGACGACCAGGCGCGGGACGTTCTGGCCCGGGTGATCTTCGGTGCCCGGGTGTCGATCCTGTTTGCCTTGATGTTGACGTTTGTCAGCGCGCTGATCGGCATTGCGGCAGGTGCCCTGCAAGGCTATTACGGGGGCTGGGTGGATTTGCTCGGCCAGCGCCTGCTGGAAGTCTGGTCCGGGTTGCCGGTGCTGTACCTGCTGATCATCCTGTCGGGGTTCGTCGAGCCGAATTTCTGGTGGCTGCTGGGAATCATGGCACTGTTTTCATGGCTGGCCCTGGTGGACGTGGTGCGCGCCGAGTTCCTGCGCGGGCGCAACCTGGAATACGTCAAGGCCGCGCGCGCGCTGGGCCTGACCGACCGCAAAGTCATAGTCCGGCACATTCTGCCCAATGCCATGAACGCGACCTTGAGCTACCTGCCGTTCATTCTCACCGGGGCGATTTCCACCCTGACGGCACTGGACTTCCTCGGCTTCGGCATGCCGGCGGGCAGCGCTTCCCTGGGCGAACTGATCGGCCAGGGCAAGCAGAACCTGCAAGCGCCATGGCTGGGCCTGACGGCGTTCTTCACCCTGGCGCTGATTCTTTCTTTACTGGTGTTTATCGGCGAGGCGTTGCGAGATGCCTTCGATCCGAGATCTTGAGCGGACGGCTGCAATGACCAACCTGATCGAAATCCGTGACCTCAGCGTGGCCTTCAGTGGCCAGACCGTGGTGCGCAATCTGTGCCTGGACATCCGCCCCGGCGAATGCCTGGCGCTGGTGGGCGAATCGGGGTCGGGCAAGTCGGTGACGGCCCACTCGATCCTGCAACTGCTGCCGCAAACCGATACCCGGACAACGGGCAGCATCCGCTATCGCGGCCAGGAACTGGTGGGTGCCGATGCCGGCAAGTTGCGACAACTGCGCGGCAACCGCATTGCGATGATCTTCCAGGAACCGATGACGTCCCTGAACCCGCTGCACAGCATCGAAAAACAGATCGGCGAAACCTTGCTGGTGCACAAAGGCCTGGCAGGCAAAGCGGCGCAGGCACGGATCCTTGAACTGCTGCACCTGGTGGGCATCCAGAAACCCGAGGAACGCCTCAAGGCCTATCCGCATCAACTGTCCGGCGGCCAGCGCCAGCGGGTGATGATTGCCATGGCCCTGGCGTGCGAACCGGAACTGCTGATTGCCGACGAACCGACCACCGCGCTGGATGTGACGGTGCAGCGCAAGATCCTGCTGCTGCTCAAGTCCCTGCAACAGCGGCTGGGCATGTCGCTGCTGCTGATCAGCCACGACCTGAATCTGGTGCGCAGCATCGCCCAGCGCGTGTGCGTGATGAAGGCCGGGGAAATCGTCGAGCAAGCGCCGTGCGAAACCCTGTTCACTGAACCGAAGCACCCTTACAGCTGCGTATTGCTGCACGCCGAACCCGAGGGCGAAGCCTTGCCCCGGGATGAGCGCGAAAACGTACTGGAGGTGAACGATCTGCAGGTGCGGTTTCCCGTCAGTGGCGGCCTGTTCCAACGCAAGACCTGGCTGCGTGCCGTCGATGGCATCAGCCTGAACATACAGCGCGGCAAGACCTTGGGCATTGTCGGTGAATCCGGTTCCGGCAAGTCCACGCTCGGTCAGGCGATCCTGCGTTTGCTCGATTCCGAAGGCGGCATCCGCTTTCAGGGCCAGGCGCTGGACGGCCTGACGCAAAAACAGCTAAGGCCGTGGCGCAAGAAAATGCAGGTCGTGTTCCAGGATCCCTTCGGCAGCCTCAGCCCGCGAATGTCGGTGGCGCAGATCATCAGCGAAGGCCTGGAAGTGCACAGCCAGTTGAGCCCCCAAGAGTGCAACGCCGAAGTGATCCGCGCACTGAGCGAAGTCGGCCTCGACCCGCAAAGCCGTCATCGCTATCCCCACGAATTCTCCGGTGGTCAGCGCCAGCGCATCGCCATCGCCCGGGCGCTGGTGCTCAAACCGGCGCTGATCCTTCTCGACGAACCGACCTCGGCGCTGGACCGCACGGTGCAGAAACAGGTGGTCGCCCTGCTCCGCCAGCTCCAGGAAAAGCACGGTCTGACCTACCTGTTCATCAGCCACGACCTGGCGGTGGTGCGCGCCCTGGCCCACGACATGATCGTGATCAAGGACGGCAAAGTGGTGGAGCGCGGCGCCAGCCATGAGGTGTTCGATTCGCCACAGCACCCGTATACCAAGGAGCTGTTGGCGGCGGCGTTGTTGGGGCAGGCATAATCTTGCCGTTGGACCGCGGCGCGGCCTTCGCGAGCAGGCTCGCTCCCACAGTTGATCTGTGTCGTTCACAAATCCCCTGTGGGAGCGGGCTTGCCCGCGAAGGGGCCAGTACAGGCAAAACATAATCAGGATCAGCCCCCATGAACACCACCGAAAGCCTCAAGGACTACCAGCGCGTTCGCCTGCTGGCGATCCGTTCATTGTTCGAAATCATCGAGCAATCGAGCGAGGGCACGGTGATTGTCGACCGCGATGCCAACATCGTCTGGATGAATGAGCGCTATGCCCGGCGCTTCGGCCTGCAATCGGCGCAAGTGGCGATCGGCAAGCCCTGCGAAAGCGTGATCCCCGGCAGCCTGTTGCGTGAAGTGGTGCGCACCGGCCGGCCGATTCTGCTGGACATGCAAGACACCCCAAAAGAACCGCTGGTGGTCATGCGCCTGCCGATTCACGACGATGCCGGCGTGGTGATCGGCGCCATCGGTTTTGCCCTGTTCGACGAACTGCGCAGCCTGTCGCCGATGCTCAAACGCTACATGAGCATGCAGGAAGAACTGGCCTCCACCCGCTCGCTGCTGCGGGCGCGGCAGACCAAATACAACTTCGCCCATTTCATCGGCACCAGCGCCGCCAGCCTGGAAGTCAAACGCCGCGCCCGGCGCAGTGCAAGTACCGAATCTCCGGTACTGCTGCTCGGCGAAACCGGCACCGGCAAGGAGTTATTGGCCCAGGCCATCCACAATGCCTCACCCCGTGCGCACAAGGCGTTTGTCAGTATCAACAGCGCGGCGATTCCCGAATCACTGCTGGAGGCCGAATTCTTCGGCACCGCCCCCGGCGCGTTTACCGGTGCCGACCGCAAGGGCCGCGCCGGCAAATTGCAGATCGCCCAGGGCGGCACATTGTTCCTCGACGAAATCGGCGACATGCCGCTGCCCCTGCAAAGCAAACTGCTGCGGGTGCTGCAGGAAAAGGAATTCGAACCGGTGGGGTCCAATGAGGTAATCCAGAGCGATGTACGGGTGATCGCCGCGACCTCGACCGACCTGGAAGCGGCGATCAAACGCGGCGAGTTCCGCGCCGACTTGTACTACCGGCTCAACGTGCTGCCGATCCAGGTGCCGCCCCTGCGCGAGCGCCTAGATGACGTGCCGGCGCTCAGCGAAGCGATTCTCGAGGAACTGCGCAGCCAGCATGAACTGCATCACGAAGCCCTGGAATTGTTGGGGCAACACGCCTGGCCGGGGAACATCCGGGAATTGCGCAATGTGCTGGAGCGCGCGGCGCTGCTCAGCGATGACTTGCGCCTGACGGCGGCAGACATCCGCGCGGCGATTGGTACGTTCACCCGGGTTGAGCGCGTGGCGCCCTTGGCCCAGGAGCCCTTTGCCCATGAAACCTTCAGTGCGGCGCGGGAGCGATTTGACCGGCAACTGATCGAAACGACCCTTGCGCAATGCGGGGGCAAGGTCATTGAGGCGGCGACGCGACTGGGGCTGGGGCGGTCGACGTTATACAAGAAGATGGTGGCGTTGGGGATTGCTGAGTCTCTCTAAAGAGACATGAATCTCCATTGTTAGACAGACCTTCGCGAGCAAGCCCGCTCCCACAGGAGAAAGCATTCCGCCTGACCCACTCTGTCAACTGTGGGAGCGGGCTTGCCCGCGAAGAGGCCGGCACTCCCAATACAAGTCTCAAACAAGAGACAGCAATCCCAAATCAGTTCACCAACTTCAGAATATATCCTTATATTTCAACAAGTTAAGTACTTGGCACAAAACCCGCTATACACCTCTGCTACCCAGTTCCACCCTACAAAAATAACAACCCAGGAGACACACCATGAGTGTGATCATTGCCTTGGCAGCCCTCGCGCTGCTGATGCTGGCTGCCTACCGTGGCTATAGCGTTATCCTTTTTGCCCCGATTGCCGCCCTCGGCGCAGTCCTGCTCACCGACCCCTCTGCCGTCGCCCCCGCTTTCACCGGGGTGTTCATGGAAAAAATGGTCGGTTTCATCAAGCTGTATTTCCCGGTGTTCCTGCTCGGCGCAGTGTTCGGCAAGCTGATCGAACTGTCCGGCTTCTCGCGCTCGATCGTCGCCGCGGCGATTCGCCTGCTCGGCACCCGCCAGGCGATGCTGGTGATCGTGCTGGTCTGCGCCTTGCTCACCTATGGCGGCGTGTCACTGTTTGTGGTGGTGTTCGCGGTCTACCCGTTTGCCGCTGAAATGTTCCGCCAGAGCAACATCCCCAAGCGCCTGATCCCGGCGACCATTGCCCTGGGCGCGTTCTCGTTCACCATGGACGCCCTGCCCGGCACGCCACAAATCCAGAACATCATCCCCAGCACCTTCTTCAACACCACTGCCTGGGCGGCGCCGTGGCTGGGCGTGATCGGCACGATCTTCGTGTTCTGTGCCGGCATGCTGTTTCTCCAGCGTCAACGCAACAAGGCACAGCGCGCCGGTGAAGGTTATGGATCCGACCTGCGCAACGAGCCGGAAACCGCCCCCGACCTCAAGCTGCCCAACCCGTGGCTCGCGCTGTCGCCACTGTTGGCGGTAGGCATCATGAACCTGCTGTTCACCCATTGGATTCCGCAGGTGTACGGCAAGACCCACAGCCTCTCGCTGCCAGGCATGGCCGCACCGGTAACCACGGACATCGCCAAGCTCACGGCGATCTGGGCGGTACAGGCAGCCTTGCTGGTCGGCATCCTCATGGTGCTGGTGTTTGGCTACAAGGCGATCAGCCGCAAACTCGCCGAAGGCAGTAAAAGCGCAGTCAGCGGCGCGTTGCTGGCGGCGATGAACACCGCCTCGGAATACGGCTTCGGCGCGGTGATCGCGTCCCTGCCGGGCTTTCTGGTGTTGGCCGACTGGCTCAAGAGCATTCCCGACCCACTGGTCAACGAAGCGATTACCGTGACCCTGCTGGCCGGCATCACCGGCTCCGCCTCCGGTGGCATGAGCATTGCGCTGGCGGCCATGTCCGAGCAGTTCATCAGTGCCGCCCATGCGGCGAACATTCCGCTGGAAGTGCTGCACCGGGTCGCCGCGATGGCCAGCGGCGGCATGGACACCCTGCCGCACAACGGCGCGGTGATTACCCTGCTGGCGGTCACCGGGCTGACCCACCGCGAGGCTTACAAAGACATTTTCTGTATTACGCTGATCAAGACCCTGGCGGTTTTCGTGGTGATCGGCACTTTCTACGCCACTGGCATTGTGTGAGGTATACATGACGACTCTTTCGGGCAAGACCGCACTGGTCACCGGTTCCACCAGCGGTATCGGCCTGGGGATCGCCCTCAGCCTGGCCAGGGCCGGGGCCAACCTGATCCTCAACGGCTTCGGCGATGCCACCCAAGTAATCGCCGAGGTGGAACAGTTTGGCGGCAAGGTCGGCCATCACCCGGCCGATGTCAGCGACCCGGCACAAATTGCCGACATGATCGCCTACGCCGAGCGTGAGTTCGGCGGCGTCGATATCCTGGTCAACAATGCCGGCATTCAACATGTGGCAGCGGTGGATGAATTTCCGGTGGAGCGTTGGGATTCGATCATCGCGATCAACCTGTCGTCGGTGTTCCACAGCACCCGTTTGAGCCTGCCGGGCATGCGCGCCAAGGGCTGGGGCCGGGTGATCAACATTGCCTCGGTGCATGGCCTGGTCGGTTCAGTGGGCAAGTCCGCCTATGTCGCCGCCAAGCACGGGGTGATCGGCTTGACCAAAGTGGTCGCGCTGGAAACCGCGACCACCCAGGTCACCTGCAACGCGATCTGCCCAGGCTGGGTACTGACGCCGCTGGTGCAGAAACAGATCGACGATCGTGCCGCCAGAGGCGTTGACCCACAGCAGGCGCAGCATGATCTGCTCGCTGAAAAGCAGCCATCGCTGGAGTTCGTGACACCGCCGCAACTGGGTGAACTGGTGCTGTTTTTGTGCAGCGACGCCGGCAGCCAGGTGCGGGGCGCGGCGTGGAATGTGGATGGTGGGTGGTTGGCGCAGTGATCATCTGTTAGACCGCATCATCGTTCATCGCGAGCAGGCTCGCTCCCACATGGAAATGTGATCCCCTGTGGGAGCGGGCTTGCCCGCGAATGGATCTAAAGACATAAGAAGAGGCAAACCATGTCCGACATCCTCTGGCAACCCGACGTCAAACGCATCGGCAAGACCCGCATGGAGGCCTTCCGGCGCTTCATCAATCAGCGGTATCACCTCAAGATTGACGACTACCCGGCCCTGCACCAGTGGTCCATCGAACAACGCCCGGATTTCTGGCAGGCCATCGTCGATTTCTTCGACATCCGCTTCCACGAACAACCCGACGCCGTGCTGCTCGAAGGCCCGCAGATGCCCAGCGCCCAGTGGTTCCCAGGCGCCACGCTGAACTTTGCCGAACACCTGCTGCAGCGCCGCGATGATGCAATCGCCGTGGTAGCCGTTGGCGAAAACGGTCAGCGTGAACATTTGACCTGGGCCGAGCTGGCAGAGCATGTCGCCGGCTTTCAAAACGGCTTGATCGCCGCCGGCGTCGGTGTGGGTGACCGGGTCGCCGCGTGCATGCCCAACACCTGGCAAACCCTGGTGGCCATGCTCGCCACCACCAGCCTCGGCGCTGTCTGGTCCTGTTCTTCACCGGACTTCGGCACCCAGGGGGTGGTTGACCGTTTCGGCCAGATCGAACCGAAAGTGCTGGTGACCTGCGCCGGCTACCGCTATGCCGGCAAAGAGATCGACCAGACCGCCAAGATCAACGAGATCCTCCAGCGCCTGCCGTCACTGCAACAGCTGATCGTCGTGCCTTACGCTCGCCCACAGGCGCACATCGAACACTTCAACAGCCCGGCCAACGTGACGCTGTGGGACGATTTCTACGCACCCGGCGGCGAGCCGGATTTCGTCCCGGTGCCCTTCGCCCATCCGCTGTACATCCTCTACTCCAGCGGCACCACCGGCGTGCCCAAATGCATCATCCACAGCACCGGCGGCGTACTCCTGCAACACGTCAAGGAACACGGCCTGCACTGCGATCTTGGCCCCGGCGAGCGCCTGTTCTACTACACCACGTGCGGCTGGATGATGTGGAACTGGCTGGTCTCGGCCCTCGCGGTCGGCAGCGCGGTGGTGCTGTACGACGGCTCGCCATTCCACCCTGACCCGCAACGCCTGATCGACCTGATCGACGACGAAGGCATCAGCGTCTTCGGCACCAGCCCGAAATACCTCGCCACCCTCGAAAGCAGCGGCATCAAGCCTCGTGACAGTCATGACCTGGGCAGCCTCAAGACGTTGCTGTGCACCGGCTCGGCGCTGTCGCCCCAGAGTTACGACTTCGTCTATCGCGACTTCAAGCCTGACCTGTGCCTGGCCTCGATGTCCGGCGGCACCGACATCGTCTCGTGCTTCGTCAACGGCAACCCTGTGTCGCCGGTGCGGCGCGGCGAAATCATGGGCAAGAGCCTGGGCATGGCCGTCGAGGTATGGAACGACGCCGGCCAGCCGGTGATCGGCGAAAAAGGTGAGCTGGTCTGCACCCGGCACTTCCCGGCTATGCCCGTTGGCCTGTGGAACGATGCCGATGGCGAAAAGCTGCGCCAGTCCTATTTCAGCCTGTTCCCCGGCGTCTGGGCCCAGGGCGACTACGCCGAACAATTGCCCCATGGCGGGATGATGATCCACGGCCGCTCCGATGCCGTGCTCAACCCCGGCGGCGTGCGCATCGGCACGGCAGAGATCTACCGCCAGGTGGAAAAGATCCCGCAGGTGCTCGACAGCGTGGCCATCGGACAGCAATGGCAGGATGACGTACGGGTGGTGCTGTTCGTACGCTTGCGCGACGGGCTTGAGCTGGACGAGGCATTGCAACAACAGATCCGCCAGACGATTCGCGCCAACACCACGCCGCGTCATGTGCCGGCGAAGATTGTCGCGGTCACCGACATTCCCCGGACCATCAGCGGCAAGGTGGTTGAACTGGCGGTGCGCAACGTGGTGCATGGACAGAAGGTGAAAAACACCGATGCCCTGGCCAATCCCGAAGCGCTGGAGCAGTACCGCGATCGTCCAGAACTCCAGGATTGACTGTAGGAGCGAGCTTGCTCGCGATAAACCCGAGAGCGCCACGGGGCACCTGCCAACCCGCGTTATCGTTGACGACCATCGCGAGCGAGCTCGCTCCTACAGGGTCCTGTGTCGCTTAACCGTTCACCATGACGGTTCCTCCACAATCGATCACCTGTGCAAGAATAGACGCCAGCTAAAGCGACTCAGGCGCAGGACTCCCGGATGAACGCAATACCCACCGCCAGCGATGCCCAGGCCCTGATCGCCCGGATCGACTGGGCAAGCAGCCCGCTGGGCGCTGCCAGCACCTGGCCACAGAGCCTGCGAACCGCCGTGGACATCGTCATTCACTCACCGATGCCGATGCTGCTGCTATGGGGCCCGCAACTGACACAGATCTACAACGACGGCTTCGCCCTGCTCACCGCAAGCAAGCATCCGCAAGCTTTCGGACAACCGACACACCTGATCTGGCCAGAGTTGAAAGACTTTACCGACCCGATCTACAGCGCCGTCCTGCAAGGTCAGGTACGAACCTACAGCGAGCAGCGCTTTACCCTGCAACGTGAGGGCCAGGAGTCCGACTTCTGGCTCGACCTGACCTACAGCCCGATCCGCGACGAAGGTGCCGAGGTGGCCGGGATCCTGGTCACCGCCATCGAAACCAACGAACGCCGGCGCATCGCCCTCGAACTCGAACAACGCTCGGCGGCCAGCCTCAAGGCCCAGCGTGAAACCGAGGAACGCCTGCAACTGGCCCTCGCCGCCACCGATGCGGTCGGCACTTGGGACTGGGACATCAGCGAGGACCGTTTCGTCGCCGATGTGCATTTTGCCCAGCTCCACGGCGTCGACCCGGCCATGGCCAACCAGTTGCCGATCAGCGCATACCTGCACGGCGTACACCCGCAGGACCGCGCCCTGATTGCCCGCAGCATCAAGCACTGCATCACCCACGGCAGCGAATACGCCGAGGAATATCGCCTGTTGCAAACCGACGGCCAGATGCGCTGGGTGTTTGCCCGCGGTCGCTGCTACAAGGACCATCACGGCCGGCCGATCCGATTCCTCGGCGCCGCCCTGGACCTGACCGAGCGCAAACTCACCGAACAGGCCCTGCGCCAGAGCCAGACCGAGCTGCAACTGATCATCAACGCCATGCCGGTCCTGATCAGCTACGTCGACCGCGAAGAACGCTTTCGCCTCAACAACGCGGCGTACCTCGACTGGTACGGGCTGACGCCGCAAGAGCTATACGGGCGAACCATTCTTGAAGTGCTCGGCGAAGAAGCCTACGCGCTACGCGCCCCGTACATCACCGAGGCACTGTCCGGCCGGCCCTGCTGTTTCAGCATCAGCACACCGCACCGCGACGGCAGCCTGCGCCAGGCCTTGATGAATTACCTGCCGCGCCACGGTGCAGATGGTGCGGTCAACGGTTTCTACATCTTCGTGATCGACGAAACCGAACGCAAAATGACCGAAGAAGCCTTGCGCAACCTGAACGAAACCCTTGAGGAACGGGTGGCCGCCCGCACCCGACAACTGGCCGAGGCCAACGAGCGTCTGCAAAACGAGATGTTCGAGCGTGAGCGTGCCGAAGACGCCTTGCGCCATGCCCAGAAAATGGAAGCCGTCGGCCAGCTGACCGGCGGTATCGCCCATGACTTCAACAACATGCTCACCGGCATCATTGGCAGCCTCGACCTGATGCAGCGCTACATCGCCGAAGGCCGCGCCAGCGAGATCGGCCGGTTCACCGAGGCGGCAGTGTCCTCGGCCAACCGTGCCGCCGCCCTCACCCATCGCTTGCTGGCGTTCTCCCGGCGTCAGTCGCTCAATCGCACGCCGCTGAACCCCAATGACCTGATTCGCTCGCTTGAGGACCTGCTCAGACGTACCAAGGGCGACCACATTGAACTAAAGCTGCAACTGGCCGAGCACACCTGGCGGGTCAACACCGATGTCAGTCAGTTGGAAAACGCCCTGCTCAACCTGGTGATCAACGCCCGGGACGCCATGCCAGGCGGCGGCGAGTTGCAGATCGAAACGACCAACGTGTACCTCGACGGCAGCGACATCACGACCCTGGAACCGGTCAAGGCCGGCGACTACGTGATGATTGCCGTCAACGACAACGGCACCGGCATGACGCCCTCGGTGCTAGCCAAGGCATTCGACCCCTTCTTCACCACCAAGCCCATCGGCCAGGGCACCGGCCTGGGTTTGTCGATGATCTACGGTTTTGCCCAGCAATCGGGGGGCCATGTCAGCCTGTTCAGCCTGCCCGGACGGGGCACCAGCGTGCGTTTGTACCTGCCGCGCCTGCATTCGACCGAGCCGGAAAAAGTCTTGTCACCCGTGGTCGGCGAGGCGCCAGCGGCGATTGCCGGCGAAACGGTGATGCTGGTCGAGGATGATGCGGCGGTGCGCATGTTGGTACTGGACCTGCTCAAGGAACTCGGTTACCGCGCCCATGAAGCTGAAGATGCCAAAGACGCGCTGCCGGTGCTGGAGTCCGACCTGCGGGTGGACCTGCTGGTGACCGACGTGGGGTTGCCGGGCATGAACGGCCGACAACTGGCAGAAATCGCCCGCCAGCATCGTCCCGGACTGAAAGTGTTGTTCATGACCGGTTACGCGCAGATCGCTGCCGAGCGCCAGGGTTTCCTTGAAGAAGGCATGGACATGGTGACCAAACCGTTTTCCATCGACCTGCTGGCCAACAAGATTCGCACGATGATCGGTCAACCGGACTGAGTTGAGGCATAATCGCGCCCCCCCGCTGCCACCCACATAACCAGCATCGTTGCAAGGTAACCGCCCCATGAAAGCTCAAGCCCGCCATATCCTGGTGAAAACCTCGGAAGAAGCCGAGCAGCTCAAACAACGCATCGCCAAGGGTGAAGCGTTCGATGTGCTGGCCAAGAAGTATTCGACTTGCCCGTCGGGCAAGCGCGGCGGCGACCTCGGCGAAGTGCGGCCGGGGCAGATGGTTGGCGTGATCGATGCGGTGATCTTTAAGAAACCGCTGCGGGTGGTGCATGGGCCGATCAAGAGCAAGTTCGGGTATCACCTGGTGCAGGTGTTTTACCGGGATTGATGCAGTTGGCTTGAGGGCCTCTTCGCGGGCAAGCCCGCTCCCACATTGGAATGCGACCAACTGTGGGAGCGAGCTTGCTCGCGATGGCAGCACCTCGGTCCTGAGCCTTAGAAACAGGTTTCCATGGTCTCGATGACGTTCAGTTGCTCATCGACCAGACAGCCGACACGCCACTTGTCGAACGTCAGGCACGGGTGCGAAGTGCCGAACGAAATGATGTCGCCGACCCGCAGATCAACCCCCGGCGCCACGGTCATGAACGCATGCTGGTCCATGACCGTGGTGACTTTGCAGGCACTCACGTCATCGCCGCTGGCCGGCACCACGCCCGCCTTGTAGCGTCGCAACGGCACCGGCAAACCGGCGTCGTAGGCGACGTCGCGCTTGCCCAGGGCAATCACCGCAAACCCCGGCTCCGGCAACGACTGCACATGCGCCCACACTTCCAGCGCCGGGCGCAGGCCTTCGTGCAGGTCGCTGCGACGGTCGAGCACGCAGCACTGCGCCTGCTTGTAGATACCATGGTCGTGAGCCACGTAACTGCCGGGACGCAGCACGCTGAGGAAGCGTCCGGCGGCGTTCTGTGCTTCGAAGGACTCGGCAATCAGGTCATACCAGGCCGACCCCGACGCGGTGATGATCGGCTTGGCAATGGCGAAGGCGCCGCTGTCCTGCAACTGCACCGCCAGACGCACCAGCGACGCGGCGAAATCGCGGATACCGGTCACGGCGTGATCACCATGGATCACCCCTTCGTAGCCTTCGATCCCGGTCAGGGCCAGGGCCGGTTGCGCAGCGATGGCCTTGGCCAGGTCGAGCACTTGCTGTTCGCTGCGGCAACCGCAACGCCCGCCGACCACGCCGTATTCGATCATCACGTTCAGGCGCACGCCACGGGAGGCGAAGTAGGCACCGAGGTCGGCGACGTTGTCCGGGTGATCGACCATGCAATAGAAGTCGAACGTCGGGTCGGCCAGCAGGTCGGCGATCAATGCCATGTTCGGCGTGCCGACCAACTGGTTGGCCATCAGGACACGGCGCACGCCATGGGCGTAGGCAGCGCGGGTTTGCGTAGCGCTGGCCAGGGTGATGCCCCAGGCACCGGCATCCAGTTGGCGACGGAACAACGCCGGGGTCATGCTGGTCTTGCCATGGGGCGCCAGTTCCGCTCCGCTGTCGCTGACGAACGCCTGCATCCAGCGGATGTTGTGTTCCAGCGCCTCGCGATGCAGTACCAACGCAGGCAGGCTGACATCACGCACCAGGCTGGCACCGATGGGCGCCGCGCCTTTATCCACGCTGGCAGTTTGGGGGGCAGAAGACATGGTCGAACTCCTCGTTCACGCGGCTGCAGGTAGCCGCTGTTATTCGTTGATGCGACGGGCCAGGTTGTTGGCGCTTGCGATCAGCACCCATCGGTAAACGCATTCCATATGTGGGAGCGGCGGTGCGACGATTGGACTTGCTCGCGAAGAATTCACCGCAAACCTCAAGCCTTTTTCTTGTACGCAATGCAGTCGATCTCGACCTTGCAGTCGACCATCATGCTCGCCTGCACACAAGCCCGCGCCGGGGCGTGCTCGGGTTTGAAGTACTCGGCGAAGACCTTGTTGAAGCTGGTGAAATCCCGCGGATCCTCCAGCCACACGCCAGCACGCACCACATCTTCCAGGGCATAACCGGCCTCTTCAAGAATCGCGATCAGGTTCTTCATGGTCTGGTGGGTCTGTTCGACAATTCCGCCCGTAATAATCTCGCCGTCCACCGCCGGCACCTGCCCGGAAACGTGCAGCCAGCCATCGGCTTCAACGGCGCGGGCGAAAGGACGAGGCTGACCGCCAGCGGCGGTACTGCCGGTGCCGTAACGAGTAATGCTCATGAGTGTTTCTCCTGATTGAAAACTGAAAGATCAAAAACGGGGGCTTTTGAGAAATTCCGCCAGTCGTGGCGATTGCGGGCGTTCGAACAGGTCCTTGGGGGGGGCTGGCCGTTTTGAGCAGGATTTTGTGCATGGTTTTGAGTCTGTGTCATGGCAAAGCCATCTTCCCGTCAAACAAGTGCTAGCGATAGCTACAGGGTGAAGTGATAACGCTCAATCAGTGTGCACATGACCACGACATGCCACAGTTCCATCTGCGTCCAGGCCGGCTGTCACTACTGTCAACTCTGACAGTAGACCTGCGCAAGACATGTAGAAATACTGGAGTCTCATCTGATTCATACCCCCCATTCAAGGGAATGTGAAATGAAGACGCCAAAGGGATTATGTTTCTGTGCCTTACTGGGAGTTGGATTAGCAGGCTGTAACGTTCAACAGGAGATGTCTGTCACCTCCGTAACCGAAGAATGCAAATATCTGGTCAACGGAAAATTTATCGGCCAAAACGGTCCGGAAGTTTGCGTCACGACACCGCTGTCAAAAAGCGCCACATCGATTACGGGAACTATCGTTGGTACCGGAACAACGGGGCCGTTCATGGTGACTGCATTAACCAGCGATGGAACCATCCTTAAACAGGTCACCACCCTCGCCAATGGTGACTTCGCAATGACCCCGCTAAATCTGCAGAGCCTGCCTGGCAAGGGGATTTCAATCTCGGTTTTTGTTAACGATGTCAGTTCGCCTCCCACCAAACTGGTCGTTGGGCAAGAACCCCCGGCGAAGTGCAGGCAAGGCACCCCCGGGTTTCCACTGTGCGGTACTTACCCTGGCGCGATTTTCTTCCCGATAAAAACGTCCATCACCACAATATTCTTGCTTCCCCCCGGAGACGTCTTTGGGGGCGCAACGGTTATCCCGAATTTTATGGGGTTGAATTTTATCAATTGGAAGCCGGACAGAACCATTGCATATCAAATGTCCGTCGCTCCGTTACAGCCTGGAGATGAATCTCGTGTTTATGCGGAGAACAAAAACAACGAGTCGTTTGCCTACCTCGTGTCGCAAACAGTTCTTGCCAATAAAAAACAAGAATGAAAAATCGAGGTTTCCAAGAAAAAAGACATCTGGATAGCTGGGGCAACTCTGGAAAATATCGAGTCAATTCAAGCGTGGAGCAAGGTCGGTGATGTACAAAATCATTGAAGACGAAGTGTTGAAAAACATCGGCGCCGGCTGAGGTTAAAGCCGAGTTTTCCAGCATGAGTTTGATCGGCTACACACCTATTGCCTATTGATCTACTCAACTGCGCCAATTCACCAATTTCCATTGCGGCCTCATTTTCCTGCTTGACATTAAAGTTAACTTTAAGCTTAGCCTCTACTCATCAGTATGAGGAGTCAAGCATGTCACCCTTCCGAATCTTGAATTTGCCCAACGGCCAGACCATCGCCAATCGCATTGCCAAAGCCGCGATGGAAGAGAACCTCGCCAACACCGATCAAGTACCCGATCAGGCACTGCTTCGCCTGTATCAAGCCTGGGCCGAAGGTGAAGCCGGTTTGTTGCTGACCGGCAATGTGATGATCGACCGCCGCGCCATGACCGGCCCTGGTGGTGTCGCACTGGAGGACGAGCGGCATCTGAAACGCTTCCGCCAGTGGGCCAGTGTCGGCCGGGCCGGTGGTGCGCACTTCTGGATGCAACTCAACCACCCTGGCCGCCAGACCATGGCCAACCTCGGCCAGCAAGCACTGGCGCCTTCGGCGGTTGCGCTGGATCTCGGCCAATTCTCGAAGATGTTCACCGAACCCAAGCCCATGGGCGAGGACGACATCCAGGAGGTCATCCGACGTTTCGCCACCAGCGCCGCACTGGCGGAGAAAGCCGGTTTTACCGGTGTGCAGATCCACGCCGCCCATGGCTACCTGCTCAGCCAGTTCCTGTCGCCACTGACCAATCGACGCACTGATCGCTGGGGTGGTCCGCTGGAGAATCGCGCGCGCCTGCTGTTGTCCGTCGTCGAAGCGGTTCGCCAGGCGGTATCGCCGCAATTTTGTGTGTCGGTAAAGCTCAACTCAGCGGATTTCCAGCGCGGTGGCTTCGATGCCGATGATGCACGGCAAGTGATCCTGTGGCTCAACGAGCAACCGATCGACCTGCTGGAACTCTCCGGCGGCAGTTACGAAGCACCGGCCATGCAAGGCGAAGCGCGCGACGGCCGGACCCTGGCCCGGGAGGCGTACTTTCTGGAAATGGCCGGCGAACTGGCCAGCGTGGCGCGCATGCCGGTGATGGTGACGGGCGGGATCCGGCGTCTGGCAATCGTCGAACAGGTCCTCGACAGCGGCATCGCCATGGCCGGCATCGGCACCGCACTGGCCGTGGAGCCGCACCTGGTCAAGCATTGGCGAGAAGGCAAGCACAGCCACCCACAACTGCCGCCGATCCAGTGGAAGCGCAAACCCCTGGCGGCGCTGGCGAGCATGGCGGTGGTGAAGTTCCAGCTGCATCGCTTGAGCCGTGGGCGCAAAACCCGGCCTGAGGTTTCGGCGCTATGGGCGTTGATTGTCGACCGGTTGTACATAGGCAAGCGTACCCGGCAGTACCGGCGGGCGATGGGCAAGTGACTCAAATTTGAGGTTGGCAGGTACACCGCTTTCGCGAGCAGGCTCGCTCCCACAGGGGTTTTCGGGCGATTACAAAGCTTGTGTTCAACACCGATCAATTGTGGGAGCGAGCCTGCTCGCGAAGAGGCCGGAACTGCCAAACAGAACTCAACCAGGCAGCAACTCGTCAATATGCCGATACTCAGCCTGCAACTGCGCCGCCAGCACCCGGCTACGCCCAAGCCGAATCGGTCCGCGCTCGATGTCGATCAACAGCCCCGGACACGCAAGCGTCGGCAACAGCGACCAGTCCTTCAGCCTGCCATCGGTCACCAGCAGCAACCGCTGCTGCTCTGCCGGAAAACGTTTCTGCCGTGCGGCAAGCCACCGCCCTGCTTCGCTCAATGCCGCCAGCAGCGGCGTGCCACCGCCGGCACCCAGGCCGTCGAGCCAATGGCGCAGCCCCGTGGAAGCCTTCAATCCCTGCACCTGCCACTTGGGAGCAGCACCGCTGGCCGTTAGCAAGGCCAGACGTGCACGCTGGCGATAGGCATCGTCGAACAACTGCGCCAACAAGCCCTTGGCATCACTCAATGCCTGATGACGGCGGGTCGATGCGGAGGCATCGACTATTACCAGCCACAGTTCATGGGGCGAACGCGTGCGCAGTTGAAACATCAGGTCGTCGCGCCGACGCGGCCGGCCATTGAGCAAGGTGCCGGGCCAGTTGACCGAGCCGCTGCGGGCGGCGTGACGCACGCCCTGTTTGCCATGGTCCAGTCGCCCGGCTCGGGGTCTGGCATTCGCCCCCGCGTCGCAGCGAGGGCGAATGCCTAGGGCTTTTTTGGCCAGCTCGGCACTTCGCGTCGTGCGCCGGTCGCCAGCGCCTGGGCAGGCAATTCGCCCCACTGGCCCTGCCCTTCACCCGGATTGTCGTTCTGCGGCGCGGTTTGTTGCACAGTTTGAGATTGCGCAGGTGCCGGCGGCGAATGCTCGCGACGACGATGGCGCAAGGCGAACTCGGCAACGGCGTCGATATCTTCCTCGGCGATAGCGTTCGCCCCGCGCCAGGCGGCGTGAGCCCGGGCGGCACGCAGCCAGACCAGGTCAGCGCGCAAACCATCGACGCCAGCGGCAAAGCAGCGCTCGGTAATCCGGGCCAGCGCCTGGTCGTCGAGAGGAATACTCGCCAGGGCGTTGCGTGCGTGCTGGCAACGTTCGCGCAGAGATGACTGCGCCGACTCCCATTCGGCGCAGAATCCTTGCGGATCGCTGTCGAAATCCAGGCGACGACGGATGATCTGGCCTCGTTCGGTCGGCGCTGTGTGGCCACCAAGGGCGACATTCAAGCCGAAACGGTCGAGCAGCTGTGGACGCAGTTCACCCTCTTCGGGATTCATGGTGCCAATCAGCACGAACTTCGCCGAGTGCCGATGGGAAATGCCGTCACGCTCAACCAGATTGGTGCCGCTGGCGGCCACATCGAGCAGCAGGTCAACGAGGTGATCAGGCAACAGATTGACCTCGTCGACGTAGAGCACGCCACCGTCAGCCCTGGCCAGTACGCCAGGTGAGAACTGCGCGCGACCTTCGCCCAGCGCCGCGTCGAGATCGAGGGTGCCGACCAGGCGCTCTTCGGTGGCGCCCAGCGGCAATGTGACGAACTGACCGCTGGCCAACAGGTCCGCCAGACCACGGGCCAGGGTCGACTTGGCCATGCCGCGCGGGCCTTCGATCAGGACGCCGCCGATTTTCGGGTCGATGGCGGTCAGGTACAGGGCCAGCTTCAAATCGTCGGCGCCGACCACGGCGGAGAGCGGGAAATGCGGGGTGTCGGTCATTGTTCTATCTCGGTCATGGTCGGTGATCAATTCACAAATATCACAGTTGCCTTCATCCCTGTGGGAGCGAGCCTGCTCGCGAAGGCGGTGTGTCAGCCAGCATAAATGTCGTCTGACGCTCCCTCATCGCGAGCAGGCTCGCTCCCACAGGTTCAAGCGTGTCAGCCGTCTTCTTCTATATCCAGCAACAGATTCTCCAATGCCTCGCGGTAGGCGCCCGGCTCCTTCCACATTCCGCGTTGTTGCGCCTCGAGCATGCGTTCAGTCATGTCGCGCAAGGCATGGGGATTGTGTTCACGGACAAAATCCCGGGTGTCCGGATCAAGCAAATAGGCGTCGGCCAGCAACGCGTACTGGTGATCGTCGATCAACTGCGTGGTGGCATCGAAGGCGAACAGATTATCGACAGTCGCAGCCATTTCGAACGCACCTTTGTAGCCGTGGCGCTTTACCCCTTCGAGCCACTTCGGATTGGCCGCCCGGGAGCGGATCACCCGGTTCAGCTCTTCCTTCAAGGTGCGAATCTTCGGCAGGTCCGGCTGACTGTGATCGCCATGATAACTGGCCGCCGCCGCGCCTTTCAGGCTTTCCACCGCCGCGAGCATACCGCCCTGGAACTGGTAGTAATCATTGGAGTCGAGCAAGTCATGCTCGCGGTTATCCTGGTTTTGCAACACCGCCTGTACCTGGCTCAGGCGCTGGCTGAACTGATCACGGGCGGCGGTACCTTCGTCGGAACCGCCGTAAGCGTAGCCGCCCCAGTTGAGGTAAACCTCGGCCAGGTCCTCGCGGGTTTGCCACAGACGACCGTCAATGGCGCCCTGCACGCCGGCGCCGTAGGCCCCGGGCTTGGCCCCGAAAATCCGCCAGCCGGCCTGCCGTCGCGCAGCGTCTTCATCCAGTCCGGTCTGCAACAAGGCTGCACGCTCGGCACGCACCTTGGCCGCCAACGGATTGAGGTCGTCCGGCTCATCCAGGTCGGCCACCGCTTGCACCGCCGCGTCAAACAGGCGGATCAGATTGGCAAAGGCATCGCGGAAGAAACCGGACACGCGCAAGGTCACGTCGACCCGAGGACGGTCGAGCAAACTCAACGGCAGGATCTCGAAATCATCGACCCGCTGGCTGCCAGTGGCCCAGACCGGACGCACGCCCATCAACGCCATGGCCTGGGCGATGTCATCGCCGCCGGTGCGCATGGTCGCGGTGCCCCACACCGACAGACCGAGCTGGCGCAGATGATCGCCGTGGTCCTGCAGGTGCCGCTCCAGAATCAGGTTGGCCGACTGGAAACCGATGCGCCACGCCGTAGTGGTCGGCAAATTGCGCACGTCCACCGAGTAAAAGTTACGCCCGGTGGGCAGCACGTCCAGGCGACCACGACTCGGCGCACCGCTGGGGCCGGCCGGGACGAAGCGACCGCTGAGGGCGTCAAGCAGACCGCGCATTTCCGCTGGGCCGCAGGCGTCCAGGCGCGGGGCGATGACCTCGCGCACACCATTGATAATGGCCTGCACCTCAATCCAGTCCGCCTCCTGTAGGAGCGAGCCTGCTCGCGATGGAGTGTCAGTTGGCACCAATGTGGCTGACACACCATCGCGAGCAGGCTCGCTCCCACAAGGGGCGGCCAATGCCTGCGAGATCAGTTGTGTGGCGAACAGCTCGAGGCGTTCGCGGGTATCGCCCGCCGTGCGCCAGGAATCTTCGCTGACGTCCACAAGAGCCGCGGGACGCGGCCCGGCCCACGGCTCGGCCAATGCACAATCGAGCGGATCGAAGCCCAACGCAAACGCCTTGGCCAGCGCCCGCAGCAGACTCGATTGCGCTCCTCGGCCATCGCCCCGTGGAATGCGCAACAACGCCAGCAAGGTGTCGATACGCAGGCGACCGGTGGGCGATTCGCCGAACACGTGCAGACCATCGCGGATCTGCGACTCTTTCAAGTCGCACAGGTAAGTGTCGAGTCGCGGCAACCAGATCGCTGCATCGGTATCGCTGTCGAGTTGCTCGTCCAGTTGCAGTTCACGGTCGATGTGCGAGTCACGCACCAGTTGCAGGATGTCGCGCTGCAACTCGCGTGCGCGACGCGGATCGAGCAACTGCGCCTCGTAATACTCGTCGGCCAACAGTTCGAGGTTGCGCAGCGGGCCATAGGTTTCGGCGCGGGTCAGCGGTGGCATCAGGTGATCGATGATCACCGCCTGGGTGCGCCGCTTGGCCTGGGCACCCTCGCCCGGGTCATTGACGATGAACGGATAGATGTTCGGCAGCGGCCCGAGCAGCGCATCCGGCCAGCAGTTTTCCGACAGCCCCACGCCCTTGCCCGGCAGCCATTCGAGGTTGCCGTGCTTGCCGACGTGGATCACGCCATGGGCGCCATAGGTGTGGCGCAGCCAGAAGTAAAACGCCAGGTAGCCGTGGGGCGGCACCAGGTCCGGGTCGTGATACACCGCGCTCGGATCGACCTGATAACCCCGCGCCGGTTGAATGCCGACGAAGGTCAGGCCAAAGCGCAGGCCGGCGATCATCATCCGTGCGCTGCGACACATCGGGTCGTTTTCCGGCGCGCCCCAACGTTCGAGCACAGCCGCACGATTGGCTTCGGGCAGGGCATTGAACATCGCCAGATAGTCGTCCATTGCCAGGCTTTGCTGGCACGGACGCAGGTCGAGGGTATCGAGATCGTTGCTGACACCGCCCAGCAACTGCTGGATCAGCGCGGTGCCACTGTCCGGCAATTGCGCCGGCAACGGATAACCTTCGGCATGCAGCGCCCGCAGGATATTCAGTGCGGCGGCCGGAGTGTCGAGGCCGACGCCATTGCCGATGCGCCCGTCGCGAGTCGGGTAATTGGCGAGAATCAAGGCGATGCGTTTTTCGGCGTTTGGCACCCGCGCCAGTTCGACCCAGCGCCGCGCCAGTTCGGCAACGAAGTCCATGCGCTCCGGTTGCGGCCGGTAGCAGACCACATCCGACTGGCTGCGCTCACTGCGCCACGCCAGGTCCTTGAAACTGATCGGGCGACTGATGATGCGCCCGTCCAGCTCCGGCAAGGCAATGTGCATCGCCAGATCGCGCGGGCCAAGCCCCTGTTCACTGGCGCGCCAACCCGGTTCGTTGTCCTGGGCGCAAATCGCCTGGATCACCGCAATATTGCGCCGGAACGGCCGCAGGTGCGGCGCTTCGGGGCTGGACTGGGCGAAACCCGTGGTGTTCAGGATCACCGAGACGCCGGCCTCATCCAGCCAGTCCTCGACCGCGCCCAGGCAGCCGGGCTCTTTCAAACTGGCCAGCGCAATCGGCAACGGATTCAAACCCGCTGCCTGCAAGCGTTGGCAGAAAACATCGATGAAAGCGGTGTTCGCCGCCTGCAAATGCGAGCGGTAAAACAGCACCGCCGCCACCGGTTGATCGGCGCGCCAGTCGGCTTGCCAGTCGCTCAGTGCGGCAGAATGTTTGTGCGGATGGTAGATCGCCGTACGTGGCAGGGTCTGCGGCTCGCCCCAGGTGTAATCGCGCGCCAGCCAGCGGTTGGCCAGGCAACGGAAGAAATCCAGGGCATTGCCCATGCCGCCCTGACGCAGAAATTGCCAGAGCCGGTCGCGGTCCTCGGCGCCGACGCTGCTCAGGTCACTGAGCTCCGGGTCCGGGCGGTCATCGCCCGGCACCAGAATCACCTGCACACCGCGCTGGGACAGCTCGACCAGGCGCTCGATGCCGTAACGCCAATAGGCGATGCCGCCGTGCAGCGAAATCAGGATCACCCTGGCGTGACGCAGCACTTCATCGACGTACAAATCGACCGAGGCATGGTTCTGCACCTGCATCGGGTTGGCCAGGCGCAGGCTCGGGTAATCCTCGGGCAACTGCTGCGCCGCCTCGGCGAGCAGCGCCAGGCTGGAGTCGCCGCTGCACAGGACCACCAGCTCGGCGGGGGTTTGTCCAAGGTCGGCGATATTGTCATCCGACACGAAACCGCCGGGCTGGGTCCTGAGCAGGTGCATGGGTTACACGCTGAGCGCAGCGCGCAATTGCGCTTCAAGTACGGCGGCGTCCAGTTCCTGGCCGATCAGCACCAGACGGGTGATGCGCGCCTCTTCGGCCCCCCACTGGCGGTCGAAGTGCTTGTCGAAACGCGTGCCCACGCCCTGGATCAGCAGGCGCATCGGTTTGTTCGGGACGGCGGCGAAACCTTTGACGCGCAGGATGCCGTGCTGGACCACCAGTTGCGTCAGCGCGTCCATCAGCAGGCTTTCGTCGGCTTGCGGCAGTTCGATGGAGATCGAATCGAAGGCGTCGTGATCGTGGTCGTCATGATCATCGTCGCCATCGTGATGATGGTCGTGGTGACTGTGGCGGCTGTCGATGTGTTCTTCGGAGCCGGCACCCAGGCCGATCAGCACGTCCAGCGGCAGGCGACCGCTGCTGGCTTCGATGATTTTCACCGCTGGCGGCAACTCTTCGGCGACTTCCAGGCGCACGCGGGCCAGGTCGGCTGGGTTGATCAGGTCGGATTTGTTGAGAATCACCAGGTCGGCGCTGGCCAGTTGGTCGGCAAACAGCTCGTGCAATGGCGATTCGTGGTCCAGGTTCGGGTCGAGTTTGCGCTGGGCATCGACCTGGTCCGGGAAGGCGGCAAAGGTGCCGGCGGCCACGGCCGGGCTGTCGACCACGGTGATCACCGCGTCAACGGTGCAGGCACTGCGGATTTCCGGCCACTGGAAAGCCTGGACCAGCGGTTTTGGCAGGGCCAGGCCCGACGTTTCGATGAGGATGTGGTCGAGATCGCCGCGACGAGCCACCAGTTCGCGCATCACCGGGAAAAATTCTTCCTGGACGGTGCAGCACAGGCAGCCGTTGGCCAGTTCATACACACGGCCGCTGGCTTCTTCTTCGGTGCAACCGATGGAGCACTGCTTGAGGATTTCGCCGTCGATGCCCAGCTCGCCAAATTCGTTGACGATTACCGCGATGCGGCGACCCTGGGCGTTGTCGAGCATGTGCCGCAGCAGCGTGGTTTTACCCGAGCCGAGGAAGCCGGTGACGATGGTGACGGGAAGTTTGGCCAGTGTTTTCATCGGATGCCCTATGGCTAGGTGGCGGGCATACGGGACGACGACCGGCAACGCAGATGCGCGTGCCTGAAGAGTTCGCCACCGGATCACCCCGCCCGGTTGAATTTGAGAATCTGTGTCGAGGCAGGTCTCCTGGCTGACGGTGTGCCGGCCTTGGGCCTGGCATTCGCTGCGCCTTCCCGCCGGCCTCATGGATTGAGCCTGCAGTGGCGTGGCAACGAACATCACCGTTCACAGTTGCGGGGGCAGCCGCGGCATTGACCGCGTTCCCTTCTTAGCTTCGACAAACGCCGAAGAACCTCGAAAGCGCAAGGCTACGCATGGTATTGGGGCGGGTCAATGCTTGCGATCCCTGTGGCGAGGGGGCTCGCCCCCGTTTGGCGGCGAAGCCGTCGCAAGACCTGCCTGTCGGGTGTCCCAGGAGAAAGTCAGGGGCCGCTACGCAGCCCAACGGGGGCAACCCCCCTCGCCACAAGTATTTTGTGTAGACCTCAAACGAGAACCCTTGCCAATTGACGCCCAACCCTCGCCCATGCTCTCCTACGCATCTTGTTACGGGTGCCCTTCACAGGGTGAAACGGGAAACCGGTGAATCATGTGCTTTACTCTAAAGCCATGTCAGTCCGGTGCTGCCCCCGCAACGGTAAGCGAGCGAAGCATCAGATCCACTGTGCCACTACGGCATGGGAAGGTGATGTTTTCAGGTTCAGGCCCAGGCCTTTGCCCCTCGTGAGCCCGGAGACCGGCCCGCAACATAAAGTGACCATAACGATCACTGAAACAACAAACCCGCGGTGGGCGGGCGCTGTTTGAAACGCTGCGCGCCTGGTCGTGCAGGTTTTTGCATGCGCTCTTGATTCCCCGCTGACAGACCAGAGGGAAACGCCATGTCGATCATCAGCAGCACCGGCCACACTACAGCCAGCACCACTTCTACCCTGACTCAACGTCTGACCGCCGCCGTCTGCGCGTCGATCCTGGGCGCAAGCCTTGTGTATTTCGCCGGTTTCTCGCACATCGAAGCGGTACACAATGCCGCCCACGATACCCGTCACAGCTCCGCGTTCCCGTGCCATTGAGACCTGCTGACATGATCAAGCGTATTGCGCAAACCGCAGGTTTCACCGGGCTGCTGGCCGCCCTGTTGCTGACCCTGCTGCAAAGTTTCTGGGTCGCGCCCCTGATTCTGCAGGCCGAAACCTACGAAAAAGCCGAACCGGCTGCCGTTGAAATGCATGAACACGCCGATGGCGCGATGGCTGCCCATACCCACGACGCCGAAGCCTGGGAGCCGGAAGACGGCTGGCAGCGCGTGCTGTCGACCACTGGCGGCAACCTGGTGGTGGCCGTCGGTTTCGCCCTGATGCTGACCGGCCTGTACACCTTGCGTGCGCCGACCAAAACCTCCCAGGGCCTGCTCTGGGGCCTGGCCGGCTATGCGACCTTCGTGCTCGCGCCGACCCTCGGCCTGCCACCTGAACTGCCAGGCACTGCCGCCGCCGATCTGGCACAACGGCAACTGTGGTGGATCGGTACCGCCGCCTCTACCGCCGTCGGTATCGCGCTGATCGTGTTCAGCCGTCACTGGCTGATGAAAGTCCTCGGTGCGGCAATCCTCGCTGTTCCCCATGTGATTGGCGCACCGCAACCGGAGGTGCATTCGATGCTCGCTCCGCAGGCACTGGAAACCCAATTCAAAATCGCTTCGCAACTGACCAACGTGGCGTTCTGGCTGGCCCTGGGCCTGATCAGCGCCTGGTTGTTCCGTCGCAAAAGCGATGGCCAATACCACGCATGACGGACGTCAGCACTGCGCCGACCCTGGTGGTCGGCCTGGGCTGCCAAAAGGGCTGCCCCGTCAGCACCTTGCTGGCGCTGCTCGACCAGGCACTGGAGGCACACCAGATTGCCCGTCATGAAATCAAGGCGCTGGCCAGCATCGATTCGAAGCGCGACGAACCTGCACTGATCGAACTGGCCCAGCAGCTTGGCCTGGAATTGATGTACTTCAGCAGCGAACAACTGGCCCCCTATGAGCCGCAACTCAGCCATCAATCGCAAATAGCGTTTGAACGCACCGGTTGCTACGGCGTGGCGGAAAGCGCCGCGCTGGCCCTGGCCGAACAACTGGCCCAGGCCCCGGCAAAACTGCTGATTCCCCGACAGAAATATGCCCAGGCAACCCTGGCATTGGCCGGCGCGGCATAAAATCCCCGATAATCCCCGCCTCGATCATGAACATTCTTCATCTGAAGCCCTGTTCAGCCCCTTTTATCCCCACAGGAACCGACGATGACCGTCTACTTCATTGGCGCAGGTCCCGGCGACCCCGAACTGATTACCGTCAAGGGCCAGCGGCTGATTCGCAGTTGCCCGGTGATCATTTATGCCGGCTCGCTGGTGCCAGCCGCGGTACTGGAAGGTCATTGTGCCGAGCAGGTAGTCAACAGCGCCGAACTGCACCTTGAACAGATCATCGACCTGTTCAAGGCCGCCCACGCCAAAGGCCAGGACGTGGCCCGGGTACACTCCGGCGATCCGAGCCTGTATGGCGCCATTGGCGAACAGATTCGCTATCTGCGTGAGCTGGGCATTGCGTTCGAAATCGTTCCGGGCGTGACGGCCACCGCCGCGTGTGCAGCGCTTCTGGGTGCAGAACTGACGCTGCCGGACGTTTCACAGAGCGTGATCCTGACTCGCTACGCCGACAAAACCGCCATGCCACCCGGAGAGGAATTCGCCAGCCTGGCCCGGCACGGCACGACCATGGCAATTCATTTGGGGGTCAATCACCTGCCGAAGATCGTTGAGGAACTGCTGCCGCATTACGGCGCCGATTGCCCGATTGCGGTGGTTCACCGTGCGAGCTGGCCGGATCAGGACTGGGTGACGGGAACGCTTGATGACATTGCCGGGAAGGTTGCCGCCAAAGGGTTTCGGCGCACGGCTTTGATACTGGTGGGACGGGTGCTGGGCAGTGATCACTTCAGTGAGTCATCGCTGTATCGCGCGGGGCATGCGCATCTCTATCGCCCATAAGGCCCCTTCGCGAGCAGGCTCGCTCCCACATTGGATTATGGTCAACTGTGGGAGCGAGCCTGCTCGCGAAGGCTTCAGCGAATTTAACTCATAAAAAACGGCGCTCACGGGGCGCCGTTTTTTATTTTGCAGTGAACACCTTAGTAGTAGGCGTTTTCTTTCTGCGTGTGGTCGGTCACGTCGCGAACGCCCTTGAGCTCGGGAATACGCTCAAGCAGGGTACGCTCGATGCCTTCCTTGAGCGTCACGTCGGCCTGACCGCAGCCTTGGCAACCACCGCCAAACTGCAGTACGGCGATGCCGTCTTCGACCACGTCGATCAGGCTGACCTGACCGCCGTGGCTGGCCAACCCAGGGTTGATCTCGGTTTGCAGGTAGTAGTTGATGCGCTCGTTGACCGGGCTGTCGGCATTGACCATCGGTACTTTGGCGTTTGGCGCCTTGATGGTCAGCTGGCCGCCCATGCGGTCGGTGGCGTAGTCGACAACGGCATCGTCCAGGAAGGCTTCGCTGAAATGGTCGATGTAGGCGGTGAAGCTTTTCAGCCCCAGCGCGGTGTCTTCGGGTTTTTCTTCGCCCGGCTTGCAGTAGGCAATGCAGGTTTCGGCGTACTGGGTGCCAGGCTGGGTGATGAAGACGCGGATGCCGATGCCCGGGGTGTTCTGCTTGGAGAGCAGATCAGCCAGATAATCGTGGGCGGCGTCGGTAATGGTAATAGCGGTCATGGAAACTCCTCGCAGGCTTGGGCGCAGTTTACGCCAATCGGCGCGCCGGACAAAGTCCCAGTATTTTTGTCGGGAAAGAATTGTGGGAGCGGGCTTGTGTGGCGAGGGGGCTTGTCGGAACGCCGCACCGCCCCGTTGGGTCGCAAAGCAGCCCCAGAAAATGGGACTTCTGCGCAGTCCAACGGGGGCAAGCCCCCTCGCCACAAGCCCCCCCACAGGGGATCAGCGGTGTTTCAGAGGTTCTCGAAGCGGTTCATGTCCAGCACGCCCTCTTCCACCGGATCGGTCTCCTGGATGTAGCGGCTCAGGTCATGAAAATACAGCCAGAATTGCGGATGACTGCGCCGTATTCCCCAACGTTCGACGATTTTCTCAAAGCTGTCGCTATCCTTGGCGTTCTCCATCGCATCCACAAACGCCGGCACTTGCCCGGCCGGAATGTTGAACATGAAGTTCGGGTAGCTGCTGAGCACACCCGGGAAAATCGTCAGGGTATCGAGCCCCGGCTGATAGCGCAGCGATTCGCCGAGCAGAAACGCCACATTGCTGTGGGCCCGGTTGCGCAGCAGGCTGTAGACCTCACGCTTGCCGCTGCCGGTTTCGATACGCAGCATGGTCGCTTCCGGCAGTTGATCGATGACCTTGAGCCCCGCCGCCGGACGCGAGGTCAGGCGGCTCAACACCTGCTCGGCATTTTGCAGATCCGGATCAATGTTCGGCCGCGAACAGTAGGCGCCGTCGCAGCGGTTGATCGGGTCGGGCCTGGCATCAAGGTCACCATAACGGGTCAGCAATTGCCGGGCGAAATCGCGCTTGGGATCCTGCGGATCAAGCTTCAATGCGGTCGGTTTGTCATCGTCGATGGACTCGTAGTCCAGCCACATCTTGAATTTGCCACTGTTCTGATACCAGTCGTCGAGGTAACCCTCCCGCGAATCGGCGGGCATCAGACGCAGGAAATTCTGCTCGGCGCCGTTACGGATCAGGTCGAAATACAAGCGCGTCTGGGCCTGATGGGACACGTTGCCGAACACATCGAAATTGACTGCCAGTTGGTAGTAGGTGCGCTCCAGCAGCGGATAGTCGAACAGCCACATCGTCTGCGGCACTTCGCCGATCAGGCCTTTGGTCACCGAGGCGCTGTCGAAATGGCGAAAGATGCTCAGCAGTGCGTTGTCGTTGCCGGCCCACAGGGTCGACCAGCTCGGCGCGGGCAAGTCTGCGTAACTATCGCGGCGCAGGGCCTCGTATTCGTTGCGTTTGTCGCGGTAGTCATGCCACAGGGTCAGGACGCTGCCGACATCATCATTCTGCCCCGGCATCGCCAGCAAGGGCGTGGCTTGCCCGCGATAGTTCGGGTCGGTGATGTAGAGGTCGTGTTCAGGTGCCTGGAACAGCGCCCAGAAGTTATCGCGAATCACGTCCGTGGCGATCTGCCCACGACAGACTGGCCCACGGATAAAGGTGCGCACGAAGTACTCGGCGTTATCGAGCATGAACTGGTAGCGCGCCTGGGCCGGAATCGCTTCGAAGGTGGTAAAGGGGTTGGCCCGGCTCTTCGGCCCGTAGCCCGGCAATGCATTGGCCTCCCAGTTGCCGCTGTAGAACAGGGATTTGACCCGTGCCAGCTTCGCCGCGCTCAGCGGATAGGTGATGTGGGTCTTGTGCACGATCACGCCCTGCACCGGCCACAAGCGGTAGTAAAACTCCGAGCCCGGATCATCGTTGGGGCGCCGGGTATTGATCAGGTCAATCGGCTGGCCGGTCGGCGTGCGCGAACGCACCCACTGGAAGAAATGCCCGGGCTCACCCTCCTTGAAGTAAAGATGGGCGAGGAACCAGTGCTCATACAGCCAGCGCCCCACCAGGCTTTGCCGGGCGCCCGGCGAATTGAGCAGGTTTTCCCACTGGATCACTTGCTGCGCTTCTTGCGCACTCGGGGCCAGGGCCTGTTGATCGATAGGTGCGCCTGCGGCCAGCCAGCGTTGCAGCGTCTGGTACTGCGGGTCGGTCAGGCCGGTCACCGCCAGCGGCATGCCTTCCTTCGGGTGCGAAGCGGCGTAGCCATCGAACTGCGCGGGCATGGAACACATGTTCTCCCGGTTCAGGCCCAGGACGATGTCTTGCGGCAGCCTGGCGTTGGGTTGCAAGGGGGTGTTGTGGCCCAGTTCCAGCATCCGCGCCATCAATGAGGCCTGGCTGCCTTGGGCATCAAGCACCGAAAAGAAGCCCTTTTGCTGCCAGGCGGCTTTGCCGGAGGCATCCAGAAACAGCCGCGTCGGCGCCACCGCTTTAGTACGGTCACCGTCGTAAACCGGGACTTTCGTTGCGCCGCGTGCCGCGCCTTCGCCGCTGCCCAGGTTGAGCTGACAGGCGGCGTCGTTGCAGGCGTGGCAGGCCACGCACTTTTCAGTGAAGATCGGTTGAATGTCTCGACTGTAGGAAATGGCAGAGGAGTTCGCCGGACTTTGCGCCGCAGCGCCCCAGCTTAAAAGCATCAACACACTGCTGATGACGAAGCGATAAGACATGTCCCTGGTCCCGGATCCTGAAAAAACGCCGCGATTCTACCGGTCTGCCATGCCTGCCAACATGAACGATATTCATGCAAAACCGAGTCATGCTCTAAAAGCACACAGGTTTGCTATCATCCCGGCCCTTCGTCATGGTCTTACCGAGTAGTCCAAATGTCCGATCGCAGCGTTCGCCTTCAAGCTCTCAAGCACGCCCTCAAAGAGCGCATCCTGATTCTCGATGGCGGTATGGGCACGATGATCCAGAGCTACAAGCTCGAAGAGCAGGATTACCGTGGCAAACGCTTCGCTGACTGGCCGAGCGATGTCAAAGGCAACAACGACCTGTTGGTACTGACTCGTCCGGACGTGATTGGCGGCATCGAGAAAGCCTACCTCGACGCTGGCGCCGACATTCTGGAAACCAATACCTTCAACGCCACCCAGATCTCCCTGGCCGACTACGGCATGCAAGGTCTGGCGTATGAATTAAACGTAGAAGGCGCTCGCCTGGCACGCAAGGTCGCCGACGCCAAGACCCTGGAAACCCCGGACAAACCGCGCTTCGTCGCCGGCGTGCTCGGCCCTACTAGTCGCACCTGCTCGTTGTCCCCGGACGTGAACAACCCCGGCTACCGCAACGTGACCTTCGATGAGCTGGTGGAAAACTACACCGAATCCACCAAAGGCCTGATCGAGGGCGGCGCCGACCTGATCCTGATCGAAACCATCTTCGACACCCTCAACGCCAAGGCCGCGATCTTCGCCGTACAGGGCGTGTTCGAAGAGCTGGGCGTCGAACTGCCGATCATGATTTCCGGCACCATCACCGACGCTTCGGGCCGCACCCTGTCGGGCCAGACCACCGAAGCCTTCTGGAACTCCGTGGCCCACGCCAAGCCAATCTCCGTTGGCCTGAACTGCGCCCTCGGCGCCAGCGAATTGCGCCCGTACCTCGAAGAGCTGTCGAACAAGGCAGGCACCCACGTGTCGGCGCACCCGAACGCCGGCCTGCCGAACGAATTCGGCGAGTACGACGAACTGCCGTCGCAAACCGCCAAGGTCATCGAAGAGTTCGCTCAAAGCGGCTTCCTCAACATTGTCGGCGGCTGCTGCGGCACCACGCCGGGCCACATCGAAGCCATCGCCAAGGCCGTGGCCGGCTATGCGCCGCGCCAGATCCCGGACATTCCCAAGGCTTGCCGCCTTTCGGGTCTGGAACCCTTTACCATCGATCGCAGTTCGCTGTTCGTCAACGTCGGCGAGCGCACCAACATCACCGGTTCCGCCAAGTTCGCCCGGCTGATCCGCGAGGACAACTACACCGAAGCCCTGGAAGTCGCCCTGCAGCAGGTCGAGGCTGGTGCCCAGGTGATCGACATCAACATGGACGAAGGGATGCTCGATTCGAAGAAGGCCATGGTGACCTTCCTCAATCTGATTGCCGGCGAACCGGACATCTCCCGCGTACCGATCATGATCGACTCCTCGAAGTGGGAAGTGATCGAAGCCGGCCTCAAATGCATCCAGGGCAAGGGCATCGTCAACTCGATCAGCATGAAAGAAGGCGTGGAGCAGTTCATTCATCACGCCAAACTGTGCAAGCGCTACGGCGCCGCGGTCGTGGTGATGGCCTTCGACGAAGCCGGCCAGGCCGACACCGAAGCGCGCAAGAAGGAAATCTGCAAACGCTCCTACGACATCCTGGTCAATGAAGTGGACTTCCCGCCGGAAGACATCATCTTCGACCCGAACATCTTCGCCGTGGCCACCGGTATCGAAGAGCACAACAATTACGCCGTCGATTTCATCAACGCCTGCGCCTATATCCGTGACGAGCTGCCGTACGCGCTGACCTCCGGTGGCGTGTCCAACGTGTCGTTCTCGTTCCGTGGCAACAACCCGGTGCGTGAGGCGATCCACTCGGTGTTCCTGCTCTACGCAATCCGCGCTGGGCTGACCATGGGTATCGTCAACGCCGGGCAACTGGAGATCTACGACCAGATCCCGGTGGAACTGCGCGACGCCGTCGAAGACGTGATCCTCAACCGCACCCCGGAAGGCACCGACGCCCTCCTCGCCATCGCCGACAAGTACAAGGGCGACGGCAGCGTCAAGGAAGCCGAGACCGAAGAGTGGCGCAACTGGGACGTCAACAAGCGCCTGGAACATGCGCTGGTCAAAGGCATTACCACCCACATCGTCGAAGACACAGAAGAATCGCGCCTGTCCTTCAGCCGCCCGATCGAGGTGATCGAAGGCCCGCTGATGGCCGGCATGAACATCGTCGGCGACCTGTTCGGCGCCGGCAAAATGTTCCTGCCCCAGGTGGTGAAATCCGCTCGCGTGATGAAGCAGGCCGTGGCGCACCTGATCCCGTTCATCGAACTGGAAAAAGGTGACAAGCCTGAAGCCAAGGGCAAGATCCTCATGGCGACCGTGAAAGGCGACGTGCACGACATCGGCAAGAACATCGTCGGCGTCGTACTCGGTTGCAACGGCTATGACATCGTCGACCTCGGCGTGATGGTCCCGGCGGAGAAAATCCTCCAGGTGGCCAAGGAGCAGAAGTGCGACATCATCGGCCTGTCCGGCCTGATCACCCCGTCGCTGGATGAGATGGTCCATGTCGCCCGCGAAATGCAGCGCCAGGACTTCCACCTGCCGTTGATGATCGGTGGCGCCACCACCTCCAAGGCGCACACCGCGGTGAAGATCGAGCCGAAGTACAGCAACGATGCGGTGATCTACGTCACCGACGCCTCCCGCGCGGTCGGCGTGGCGACCCAGTTGCTGTCCAAGGAGCTCAAGGCCGGCTTCGTCGAGAAAACCCGCCAGGACTACATCGAGGTTCGCGAGCGCACCGCCAACCGCAGCGCCCGCACCGAACGCCTGAGCTATGGCGCGGCCATCGCCAAGAAACCACAGTTCGACTGGGCGAGCTACACGCCGGTCAAACCGACCTTCACCGGGACGCGGGTGCTGGACAACATCGATCTCAACGTTCTGGCCGAGTACATCGACTGGACGCCGTTCTTCATATCCTGGGATCTGGCCGGCAAGTTCCCGCGCATCCTCCAGGACGAAGTGGTCGGTGAAGCCGCCACCTCGCTGTACAAGGATGCCCGGGAAATGCTCACCAAACTGATCGACGAGAAGCTGATCAGCGCCCGCGCGGTGTTCGGTTTCTGGCCGGCCAACCAGGTGCATGACGACGACATCGAACTCTATGGCGATGACGGCAAGCCAATGGCCAAGCTGCATCACCTGCGCCAGCAGATCATCAAGACCGACGGCAAGCCGAACTTCTCCCTGGCCGACTTCGTTGCGCCCAAGGACAGTGAAGTGACCGACTACGTGGGTGGTTTCATCACCACCGCCGGCATCGGCGCCGAAGAAGTGGCCAAGGCCTACCAGGACGCTGGCGACGACTACAACTCGATCATGGTCAAGGCCCTGGCCGACCGCCTGGCCGAAGCGTGCGCCGAGTGGCTGCACCAGCAGGTGCGTAAAGACTATTGGGGCTACGCCAAGGATGAAGTGCTGGATAACGAAGCGCTGATCAAGGAGCAATACACCGGTATCCGTCCGGCACCGGGTTATCCGGCCTGCCCGGATCACACCGAAAAAGCCCAATTGTTCGCCCTGCTCGATCCGGAGGCCGAAGAAATGCGTGCAGGCCGCAGCGGCGTGTTCCTCACCGAACACTACGCCATGTTCCCGGCGGCAGCGGTCAGCGGCTGGTACTTCGCTCACCCGCAGGCGCAATACTTCGCCGTGGGCAAGGTTGACAAGGACCAGGTGCAGAGCTACACCTCGCGCAAAGGCCAGGAGTTGAGCGTGACCGAGCGCTGGCTGGCACCGAACCTGGGTTACGACAACTAAGCGGCTCTATTGGCCACGATATTGTGGCCAACACATACCTCTGTGGGAGCGAGCTTGCTCGCGATGGCGGACTGACAGTCGCATGGATATCGACTGTTACAGCCTCATCGCGAGCAAGCTCGCTCCCACAGGAAATGCGCCAGCCCTGAGTGAGTTGTCTTCGCCGTGGGCAAGGTCGACAAGGACCAGGTGCAGAGCTACACCTCGCGCAAAGGCCAGGAGTTGAGCGTGACCGAGCGCTGGCTGGCACCGAACCTGGGTTACGACAACTAAGCGGCTCTATTGGCCACGATATTGTGGCCAACACATACCTCTGTGGGAGCGAGCTTGCTCGCGATGGCGGACTGACAGTCGCATGGATATCGACTGTTACAGCCTCATCGCGAGCAAGCTCGCTCCCACAGGAAATGCGCCAGCCCTGAGTGAGTTGTCTTCGCCGTGGGCAAGGTCGACAAGGACCAGGTGCAGAGCTACACCTCGCGCAAAGGCCAGGAGCTGAGCGTGACCGAACGCTGGCTGGCGCCGAACCTGGGTTACGACAACTAAGCGGCTCTATTGGCCACGATATTGTGGCCAACACATACCTCTGTGGGAGCGAGCTTGCTCGCGATGGCGGACTGACAGTCGCATGGATATCGACTGTTACGGCCTCATCGCGAGCAAGCCCGCTCCCACAGGAAATGCGCCAGCCCTGAGTGAGTTGTCTTCGCCGTGGGCAAGGTCGACAAGGACCAGGTGCAGAGCTACACCTCGCGCAAAGGCCAGGAGTTGAGCGTGACCGAACGCTGGCTGGCGCCGAACCTGGGTTACGACAACTAAGCGGCTCTATTGGCCACGATTTGTGGCCAACACATACCTCTGTGGGAGCGAGCTTGCTCGCGATGGCGGACTGACAGTCGCATGGATATCGACTGTTACGGCCTCATCGCGAGCAAGCTCGCTCCCACAGGAAATGCGTCAGCCCTGAGTGAGTTGTCTTTGCCGTGGGCAAGGTCGACAAGGACCAGGTGCAGAGCTACACCTCGCGCAAAGGCCAGGAGCTGAGCGTGACCGAACGCTGGCTGGCGCCGAACCTGGGTTACGACAACTAAGCGGCTCTATTGGCCACGATATTGTGGCCAACACATACCTCTGTGGGAGCGAGCTTGCTCGCGATGGCGGACTGACAGTCGCATGGATATCGACTGTTACGGCCTCATCGCGAGCAAGCTCGCTCCCACATTTGTTTTGTGCATGCTGTGATTTGTCTATGCTTGCCTCACACACATTCGTGGCGAGGGTTTTATGGACGATCCGGCCGACAACAAGCCGCCGAGCTTCTGGCAAATGCTGCACAGCGTCATGGCGGCGGCGTTCGGGGTGCAGAGCGGGAAGAACCGGGCCCGTGATTTCACGCACGGCAAGCCCAGTCATTTCGTGATTCTGGGGATCCTGTTCACGGTGGTGTTTGCCTTGACGCTGTTCGGCATCGTCAAGCTGGTGCTACTCCTGGCCGGGGTTTGACGCGGCTCAGTGCATCAGGGTTTGCAGGGTGAACGGGTAACGCCAGGACGCGGGACGGCCCTTGGCCGAGAGTTTGTGAAAATCCACACCGAAGTCCTGCGTTGCCCCCATCGCCAGCAGTCGCCTGGCCTGCGCCCGGTCGATCAGTTGCAGCAACGGAATCTGGCGGTCACGGCCGCCGTACTGGCTGATGTCCACGCCTTCATCGTAGTCATGCAATTGCACCAGCGCCCAGCCACCCAGAGTGAAGTGCCCGCCCAGTAACACACTCAGGCGACGGTCCAGCAGTGCCTGCAACGCCGCGGGTGAATTGTTGATTGCGCCGAACAGCACGCCTTGGCCCGGCACGCCGCCGGCCTCGACATACGCCTGCATCACACCTAGCGCCATCTCGTCGTTCGCGGCCCAGACCAGCGACGTCTGCGGGTAGCGTTTGAACAACAGCCTGGCCTGCTCGCAGGCGCGTTGCCGGGTCCAGCCGCCGTACACCAGCTGGCGCAAACGCACTTCGGGGTGCTCGGCCAAGGCGCGCCGCAGGCCTTTTTCGCGATACTGCGCGGACGGGGTGATCTTCAAACCGGAAAAGGCCAGCAGCTCAATCGTCTGGCCGGGGGCCACCGGACCGTGCTGCCGGATCAATTCCTTGAGCATCAGGTAGCCGCCCTCTTCGTCATTGGGCACCAGGCTGCCGAGCAAATCGGGATACTTGTCAGGCCGCGCGCCAATCAGCTTCATCTGATCCGCCGTCAGGGCGTTGTTGACCATGAACAGCTTCACCCCGCTGCCTTTGGCCAGCCGCAGGATCTCGGGGGCGATGTATTGCTCGTTGACGAAGATCAGGTAGTCGGGACGATGGTAGCCCTGAAGGGCTTCACGAGCCTGGCCAATGGTGTTTTCGGAGACGCGGTCGGAATACTGGATACGCAAGTCCATCCCCAGGTCCGTCGCCGCAGCCTGCATGAACTGGGAGTAACTCGACCAGAAAGCTTCCGTTGGGGTTCCCGGATTCAGGAACAGCACTGACGCCGCTTGGGCACAAGGTCCCACGACCATGCCCAGCGTCAGCAATACGCCATACAGAAACTTCAACATTGGTCGTCCGAGCCCCCGGAAATCCGCCGCGCATTATAGCCAGCGAACATCCGTAAAACGGCGATTTTTCCGGTTTTTGTCGGACAATCGTCGGAACCGGGCCCGGACGGGTCGTTTATTGGTGGCTGACCCAGAAAACCGCCGTCCCCACGACCAGCATGATCAGGAACAAGATTGCCCAGGCATCTACAGTGCTATCGCTTTTCCGTGCTTTGGTTGGGTTGCTCATTGCATCGCCTCTTGTCGGTTTTATCGGTGATTGCATAAAGACTCGAGCAGAGTAAAGACGACGATTGCCCGCATCACAAACAGGGTCTTTGTCACAACGATTCTCATTAGGCGATTTGGTTCTTTACATATGCTCAAACATCACTTTTACGCATAACTGCAAACTGGTATCTTGCCCCGGCTCCGTAGGGAGTGCGCGGCCGTGCGCGCAGAATTGCCGAGGTTTTATCGGACGCCAGCCAGCCAAAAAAACGCCGCTGTTTCCGACCGGCCCAAGCCTGAGAACAGGACTTATATGTACGTATACGACGAATACGATCAGCGGATCATCGAGGACCGCGTCAAGCAGTTCCGTGATCAGACCCGACGCTATCTGGCAGGCGAGCTGAGCGAAGAAGAATTCCGCCCTCTGCGCCTGCAAAATGGCCTTTATATCCAGCGTTTCGCGCCTATGTTGCGAGTCGCGGTGCCTTACGGCCAACTGACTTCGCGGCAAATGCGAATGATGGCCAAAATCGCCCGTGACTACGACAAGGGCTACGCCCACATCAGTACCCGGCAGAACGTGCAGTTCAACTGGCCGGCCGTGGAAGACATTCCGGACATTCTCGCTGAACTGGCCACCGTGCAGATGCACGCGATCCAGACCAGCGGCAACTGCCTGCGCAACGTCACCACCGACCAGTTCGCCGGTGTCGCCGCCGATGAACTGATCGACCCGCGCCCATGGTGCGAGATCGTGCGCCAGTGGACGACTTTCCACCCGGAGTTCGCCTACCTTCCGCGCAAGTTCAAGATCGCCGTCAACGGTTCGACTTCCGACCGCGCCGCCATCGAAGTCCATGACATCGGCCTTGAGCCGGTGCACAACGCCGCTGGCGAACTGGGCTTCCGTGTGCTGGTCGGTGGTGGTCTGGGCCGTACGCCGGTGGTGGGGGCATTCATCAATGAGTTCCTGCCGTGGCAAGACCTGTTGAGCTACCTCGACGCCATCCTGCGGGTCTACAACCGCTATGGCCGTCGCGACAACAAGTACAAGGCGCGAATCAAGATCCTGGTGAAAGCGCTGACGCCTGAAGTCTTCGCCCAGAAAGTCGACGCGGAAATGGAGCACCTGCGCGGTGGCCAGACCACGTTGACCGAAGCCGAAGTGCAGCGCGTCGCCAAACATTTCGTCGACCCGGACTACAAGGCGCTGGACAACCAGTGCGCCGCCCTGGCCGAGCTCGACCTGCAGCACCCGGGCTTCGCCCGCTGGCGCGCACGCAACACCCTGGCCCACAAGAAACCGGGCTACGTGGCCGTGACCTTGTCCCTCAAGCCTACCGGCGTTGCACCGGGCGACATCACCGACAAACAGCTCGACGCCGTGGCCGACCTGGCCGAGCGTTACAGCTTCGGTCAACTGCGTACCTCCCACGAGCAGAACATCATTCTGGCCGACGTCGAGCAGGACAAGCTGTTCGTCCTGTGGGGCGAGCTGCGCGAGCAAGGCTTCGCCACGCCGAACATCGGCTTGCTGACCGACATCATCTGCTGCCCGGGTGGCGACTTCTGCTCCCTGGCCAACGCCAAGTCGATCCCGATCGCCGAATCGATCCAGCGCCGTTTCGACGACCTGGACTACCTGTTCGACATCGGCGAGCTGGACCTGAACATCTCCGGTTGCATGAACGCTTGCGGCCACCACCACGTGGGCCACATCGGCATCCTCGGGGTGGACAAGAAAGGTGAAGAGTTCTATCAGGTTTCCCTCGGCGGCAGCGCCAGCCGTGACGCCAGCCTGGGCAAGATCCTCGGCCCGTCCTTTGCCCAGGAAGCCATGCCTGACGTGATCGAAAAGCTGATCGACGTGTACATCGAACAACGTACCGAAGACGAACGCTTCATCGACACCTATCAGCGTATTGGTATCGACCTCTTCAAGGAGCGTGTCTATGCAGCGAATCATTAAGAACAACGAGGTCGTCGACGAGACCTGGCACCTGCTGCCCAAGGACTTCAGCATCGACGAGATCACCAACTGCGACGACTACATCGTGCCGTTGCAGTTGTGGCGCGAACACAGCCGTATGCTCATGGCCCGCGACGGCGGCCTGGGCATCTGGCTTGACGCCGATGAAGAAGCCGAGGAAATCGGTGAAGACGTCGCGCAGTTCCAGGTCATTGCCCTGAACTTCCCGGCATTCACCGATGGCCGCAACTACTCCAACGCCCGCCTGCTGCGTGACCGTTACGGTTTCAAGGGCGAATTGCGGGCCATTGGTGACGTGCTGCGTGACCAGCTGTTCTACATGCATCGCTGTGGTTTCGACGCGTTCGCCGTTCGCCCCGACAAGGATCCGCACGAAGCCCTTGAAGGCCTCAAGGACTTCTCGGTGACCTATCAGGCGGCGACCGACGAACCGCTGCCGCTGTTCCGTCGCCGCTGACCGTCACCCCTTGGACCCCGGCCCCGGGGTTCAAGGGGGTTTACCCTTCGCGCTAGAACACCGGATGTTCCACCAGCGGAATCGGCCGCCCCATGGCGACCCAGTCACGGTATAGCCGGACTCGTTCTTCCAGCACCACGAACATCCTGAACGGGTTTTCTGCATCGCCAACCCGCGTTTCGATACTCTGACGCAACCAGCCCCACAACTCCTCTGACGTATCCGCTTCGTGCAGCAAGTGCCACACACGCGCCTGCAGCGACAGATAGCCGACCTGGAAATCCGCCGTCAGGCGCAATCCATCCATGACCCGAAGCAACGCACTGCCCGATGGCTTGACGGCCAGTCGTTGCCAGATCTGTTGCCGCGCTTCGCGCACACTTTCGTCGCCCTCCTCCAGCCAGGGTGTCGCACTGCCGTAATCGGCACCCGGTTCACTCAGCCACAAGTTGATGCCGGTACGCTCGCGATGATCGACCAGGCGCAGCAAGGTATCTTCATCCGTCAGCGGATTACCCCACAGTTTCACCCGGTCCCGGGAGACCGCCTGATTCAGTATCGATTGGGGAACCCGGCTGATCCGGTTGCCTCGCAAGTCGAGCGAGGTGAAGTACGGCTGATCGGCGATGCCCACCGGGCAACGGCTGATCCCGGTGTTTCTCAGGTTCAATACACGCAACTCATTGAGCCCCAGGACAACGGGCGGAACGGTCAAAGGGTTGTCACTCAGGTCCAGCGCTTGCAGGCTCACCAGATCACCCAACTGTGCAGCCGTGTTCTCCTGAAACTGCAGCAAAGTGGCGCTCAGGTTCAGCGTAGTGAGACGGGTCATTTGCCGAATCGGTGGAGGCAACACACCTTCCAGTACGCCGTTTGCGTTGAGTCGACGCAGGTCGACACGCTCCAGGCTCAGGGAACGCAGGTTCGGAAAGCTTTCGAGAAAGGCGCTCAGGCTCTCGCGTTCGATCAGGTGCAGGCCCAGCATCGATAACTCGACGACCTCATTGAAGCGTACGTTCATCGTCGGCAACCGATGGTAGTCCTCGAAAGCCAGGTCCAGCCTGTACCCGGAGAACGCCTCACCCGACATCACTCTATTGATCCGGGGCGCGCATTTTTGCCAGATGCTCATCAGTTCATCGCCCAGCTCGGTTCGAGTTTCACGCTCGTAATCGATCACGGTTTGCAGCAGTTGGACATTGTGCGCCGCCACCTGCCCCAGGGTCATTCCCTCTGCTTCATCATCGCCAACGGACAGAAAATCGATGTCCATGTCATCGGCATCCAGCACGGACTGGTCGATCCACTGACGCAGATCGGCATGCAACTGCTGCATCTGCGCTATCAGGCGATCCACCAGCGCCTGAGCCCCGGCACCCGCTTCAATCAGCAACTCATCCGCCTGGGCATCGGTGAAATCCGGATACAGATCCTTGACCTGCAGACGCATGACTCCATGGGACAGCTCTGCGGCCTGTGGCGTGTTTGGGAAGCCGCCACCGCGCAATCCCCCAGCTTCGAAAGGCAACCGCGAATCCATTCGATTCAAGCCCAGTATCAACTCGGAACGGGCCAAGGCATGACCGCCAATGCGCAACCGCAACTCGCTGGCAGCATCCGGCGAGTGAAGCGACATCGCCGTACGTTCCTCCACGGACAAGAGGTCGAGCAGCGCGGTAAACAGGTCCGAACCCTCGCCGTCGCTAGCCGCCACCGCGGTATATCGATAGCGGTTACCGACCTTGATCAAACGCCGGCAATCCATGGAATCGAGCGGACCGCAGCGGTCCAGGACACGGCCACTGATTGCCCCGTCGAGTACCTCGATGCGCAGGCCTTGCGGCCAGTCGGGCAGGCGATGCAGGGAGTGCAGTGCCAGGACATCGGTTTCGGGATGCAGGACCGAACGCAAGTACAAGCCTTCATAGGCCCGGTTGAGTCGTACATGCTGTTGGTAGTCCCGCGATTTGTTGTCCAGTCGCTTGAGCAATTGCAGCGCCTCGTCAGCGTCGAAGGGCTGATGGATGTCGACTCCCGAACGGTCGAGGATTTGCTCCACGGCGCCTTTCGGCAATCCTGGGTATTCGCGCTGAAACAGGCGAACCCATTCCTGCTCCGAGTGCTGGAGCGCCTGATAGCGGGTGTTGAACAATCCGGCCCGTGCTTGCTCATCGGTGACGCCTTCGAGTTCCTGATCGAGCTTGAAGCGTGTGATGGTATCGGCCAGCAGCGGCGTTGGTGGGCGACCTGCCTGCATCAGGCGCAGCATATCGTCGTCGACCGTGCTGACCCGGGCGATCTGCCCCAGTACCTCATCACTGAAGGCAGCATGGGGTGCGCACACCTCACGCAACAGCGCTACGCGGGTCGACACCGGCACCGGAGTCGATCCGGCTACGGGCTTGACCGGCGTTCCGGGATGCGGCTCGCTTGCGGGTTCTCCAGACTCGTTCACGGTTCCGGCGATTTTTTCTTCGCCCTTGAGTGCCACCACGGCCCCGACCAGCGGGAGCGCATTGAGCAAGCCGAACACGGTGCGCGTCACGCCCTCGGAGCGCTGCTCCGGTGTCTTGCCGTTGATGGCCTGATCAAGGCCATAACCGGCGTCGATCAGGCCGGCCAGCACCAGGACGCCCTCGCCTCCCGGAATGAACAATGCCAATGGCCCCAGCCGGTTGATCCAGCGCACCAGCGGTTCCACCACCGCACTCAGGTTGTCGCGATTGACCTGGGCATCGTCACGGATGGTTTTGACGCTGGCCATCGAGGCCTGCTTCATGGTCAGCACCAGTTGCGCGAACGGATCGGTGCCGGAGGGCGGGCGCTCAAGATCGATGTAATCCTGCGGGTCCCAGAAACCGTCGTCGTTGAAGAGCCCGGCGCTCCTTTTCAGCCAGTGTTCGTTCGGGTAAACCGCCATGCCCTCCAACGCGGTCGACACGCCCGCATGGAAGGTGCCGTCTTCCCGATCGTTCTCGGCAAAATGCGCGAGCAGCGCCTGGCGTGTGGCCGGCACTTGGCCCTGAGCCACGATCCATTGGCGCAGGTGTTGCCAGTCGGTGAATTCATGCAAGGGTGAGGAGTTGCCCGGGATATTCAGCAGGACCCTGCCGCTGTGTCGGTGGCGATAACACCAGATATCGTCCGACGTGTAGCGATAGATCGTCAGCCGACCGGCCTCGATCGGCGCGCCGACACGAGTCGGCGCCTGTAGCTGATCGAGGGTCAACGCACTCCACGCCTGCCCCGCTGGCAAGCCGGCGGCCTGCATGGCCAGGGCCAGGCCTTCCTGACTCAAACTGCCCTCCTGCTGTTGCAGGCAGGCGCTCATGATAAAGGCGGCCTTGGCCGAGGTTCTCAAGTCGTAAGGCTGCGTCTGGACGATTCGCTTATCGGAGGGCCAGGTGCGATCAAGGTAAGCCTGATAGCGGGTTTGCAAATCCAGCTCCCACACCCACTGCTTGAACGCCGCCGGCCTGAGGGCAATTTGCGTTGTCGGCCCATACACCTGAGGCGTGGTCTGGCGATAAATGCCTTCGTAGGTATGGTGGTTGCCATTACCGTGGTCGGCGAACTCATCGACATGCTCCACGATGCGAATGGACGGGCCGACATCGGGCGGTGTGTACAAGCCAAACACGCTTTCGGCGAAGCGCCCGTCGCCGACGGTCTGGTAATTCTCCAGCAACGCCTGGACCAGGGTTTGGGTGCTTGCCACCTGACCTTGCTCGATGCCGTCCTGCGGCGGGTGCCCGCGGTAGTGGTAATCAAGAGTGACTAACAGCGCAGTGTGCGGGTCGATGTCTTGCCCCCATTTCTCCCTGATCAACTGCGCACCGAACTGCTCGGGAGATTGCGGTAAAGCCGCGCTCACCACAGATTGCAGTGTTTCGCGCAGCGGCGCAGGCTGGGGATTTAGCGGTGTCTGAAGGTCATTCATGTGCATTCCATGGCAACTATTTTTGGAACACCAACATACCCAGCCGCCGCGTTGCCGAAAGCAGGAACGGTCGCCTGCCGACTACAGAGATTTCGCCGTGCCGTGGAAGACATCGGGCAAGCGTTCGCAGGCAAAAACAGGTTCCCGGGAACCTGTAGGAGCCAGCCTGCCGGCGATGGACTCAAGTGCGCCGCGTTCATCCAGATCAAACGCGTTATCGTTAACGACCATCGCAGGCAAGCCAGCTCCCACAAGGGACCGCGCCCGCGCGGCCTCCAAACCAGTGAAAACACGCCAAAAAAAACCGGGGCAAATGCCCCGGCTGGATGTTTGGCAAATTTCCTGGCCCGTTACCAGAAACGTTGCTGGGTCAAACGGCTCCACCAACTCAACAGCACGCGATCGACCGAGCCGCTGGCGGCCATGCCGATGCGCTCCGGCAGGCTTTTGCGTTCGGCGTAATGCAAGTGATAGAGCTCGGACTTGCTGGCGCGCTCAGCGAGGTATTCATCGCTGGTCTTGAGTTCGTCGACCAGGTGCTTGTCCAGCGCCGCGACGCCGAGCCAGATTTCGCCGGTGGCCACTTCATCGATCGCCAGTTGCGGACGGTAGCGCGACACGAAGTTCTTGAACAGTTGATGGGTGATGTCCAGGTCTTGCTGGAACTTCTCCCGGCCCTTCTCGGTGTTTTCGCCAAACACGGTCAGGGTGCGTTTGTATTCACCGGCGGTCAGCACTTCGAAGTCGATGTCGTGCTTTTTCAGCAGGCGATTGACGTTGGGCAACTGCGCCACCACGCCAATCGAGCCGAGGATCGCGAACGGTGCGCTGATGATTTTCTGGCCGATGCACGCCATCATGTAGCCACCACTGGCCGCGACCTTGTCGATGCACACGGTCAGGGGCACGCCGGCTTCGCGGATACGCGCCAGTTGCGAGGAGGCCAGGCCGTAGCTGTGAACCATGCCGCCGCCGCTTTCCAGGCGCAGGACCACTTCGTCCTTGGGCGTGGCAAGGGTCAGCAAGGCCGTGATTTCGTGGCGCAGGCTTTCGGTGGCCGAAGCCTTGATATCGCCGTTGAAATCGAGCACGAACACCCGGGGTTTGACCTCGGGTTTTTTCTTCTGCTTCTTGTCGGTCTTGGCCTGGGTCTTGCGCAGGGCCTTGAGCTGGTCCTTGTCGAGCAAGGTTTGCTCCAGGCGTTCGCGCAGCCCTTTGTAGAAATCATTGAGCTTGCTGACCTGCAACTGGCCGGACGACTTGCGCCGCCCCTTGCTGCGCAGGGCCGCAAAACTGGCCAGGACCACCAGAATGGCGATCACCAAGGTCACGGTCTTGGCCAGAAAAATGGCGTACTCGGAAAAAAACTCCACGGGGACTCCTCAAACGATGCGCGGCTTGAACGCGCGCGGGATACCTCCAGCATACCCATGCGCCGACCTTGCGACCAGCCGTGAAACCTCTGGCAACGGGCCTGTAACAAGCATTTCAAACAAGCGTATGTTTTTTCATTGACAGCTCACCGCCATCCTCATAACCTCGCCAAACCTTCAACGTACCGGGATGACGCGGACGTGGGCAGTATCTATTTGATTCGACATGGCCAGGCCTCCTTCGGTGCAGACGACTACGACGTCCTGTCGCCGACCGGCATTCGTCAGGCTGAAATCCTTGGCCGGCACCTGGCCGAACTCGGGATCAGCTTCGACCGCTGCCTGGCAGGGGATCTGCGCCGCCAGCAGCACACGGCCAACAGCGCGCTGGAACAATTCGCCGCGGTGGGCCTGCCGGTGCCGCTGCTGGAAACCGACTCCGCCTTCAACGAATTCGACGCCGATGCGGTGATCCGCGCGCTGTTGCCGGCCATGTTGCCGGACGAACCCGAAGCGCTGAACATCTTGCGCAACGCCGCGCAAAACCGTGGTGAGTTCCAACGCATCTTCGCCCTGATCATCGAGCACTGGCTCACCGGTACCTACGACACACCGGGCCTGGAAAGCTGGCTGGGGTTTGTCGAGCGGGTGCGGGGCGGCTTGCATCGCATCCTCGACCAGGCCGACAACACCCAGAAAATCGCCGTGTTCACTTCCGGCGGCACCATCACCGCCCTGCTCCACCTGATTACGCAAATGCCTGCCCGGCAGGCCTTTGAATTGAACTGGCAAATCGTCAACACCTCGCTCAACCAGCTTAAGTTTCGTGGTCGCGAGGTGTCGCTGGCTTCCTTCAACAGTCATGCGCACCTGCAACTGTTGAAGGCCCCGGAACTCATCACGTTTCGCTGAGTCCGGACTATTGTGACCCTGGCAGTAATCACCCTGCTCTTATTACCCAAGAAAGGATCGAACCATGACCTCCGTAGCAGACGCCGTACAAGCAATGAAAGCCAAGTTCAACCCAGCCGCTGCTGCCGGTCTGGACCTGGTCTTCGGTTTCCGCATCGACGACACCAAGAACTTCTCGCTGATCGTCAAAGACCAGACTTGCGAGCTGCAGGAAGGCGAAAACCCGGACGCCCAGGTGACTCTGGTGATGGACGGCGAAACCCTGGAAGGCATCGTCGACGGTTCGACTGACGGCATGCAAGCGTTCATGGGCGGCAAACTGCGCGCTGAAGGCGACATGATGCTGGCCATGAAACTGTCCGAGCTGTTCCCGTCGTAAGCACCTGGCTCCCGGCCTTCGGGAGCGTGCCTGCTGCAAACGAATCCCGCCCTTAGTGGCGGGATTCGTCGTTTTTGCTGGCCATTAGATGAACCCTGTGGCGAGAGGGCTTGTCGGATCGCCGCATCGCCCCGTTCGGCTGCGAAGCAGTCGTCCCACCCTTGATTTCGACTTATCGGAAGGACGCCAAGGGCCGCTTCGCGCCCCAACGGGGGCAAGCCCCCTCGCCACAGGTTCGGTGGTGATCTTACAATGTCCGCACTTTCGACACCGGCCGCCCCATGGACATCGACCTCGCCCGCACCTTCCTCGAAATCGTCCGCCATGGCAGCCTGGCTGCCGCCGCGCAAAAGCTCCATGTCACCCAGACCGCGATCACCGCACGGGTGCAGAAGCTCGAGAGCCAACTGGGCAGTACCCTGTTCGTGCGCAATCGTGCCGGTGCTCGCCTGACGCCCAACGGTGAAGCGTTCGTGGTGTACGCCAACCAACTGGTGCAAACCTGGGACGCCGCGCGGCGTGATCTGCCCTTGCCCGAGGGGTATCGCGATGTGCTGCACATCGGTGGCGAGGTGAGCCTGTGTAACCCGCTGATGCTCGGCTGGGCCGGCGAAATCCGCAAGCACATCCCCAGCCACGCCCTGCGCATGGAAATCCATGACGGCGAAAACCTCCTGCGCCAACTGGAGTTGGGCGTTCTGGATGCTGCGCTGGTGTATCAGCCCGAGTATTGGCCGCGTTTGCAGGTCGAGCAGGTACTCGAAGAAAAACTGATTCTCGTGCGCCTGGCCGACAGGCCCGATCCTTATGTGTACATCGATTGGGGCGCCGAATTCCGGCGCCAGCACGATGCCGCCCTGCCGGAAAAAGCCAAGGCTGCGCTGACTTTCAATCTTGGCCCGTTGGGCTTGCAGTACCTTCTCGAAAACGGCGGTAGTGGTTACTTCCGTACCCGTGTCGTGAAGAGTTATCTCGATAGCGGTGCCCTGGAACGGGTGCCCAAGGCTCCGGAATTCAGCTACCCGACCTATCTGGTCTACTCCCGCGATCGTGACTCGCCGACGCTGCAACGCGCCTTCGACCTGCTGCGCAAGGTGATCGATTCCGACGAAGACTGGTCGCAACGCTGGGACCCGCTGACTTGAGACCGGTTTGCACCGGATCATGGCCGTTGTGTCCTCAAGGTTCGCCCCGCCAGAACAGCGCAATCGACTAATCTGCAGGAGATAACAATAACGACAGGTGATTGCAGTGAGGCAGACCACCGAAGGATTCCGCAGCCGCTACCGCGCCGCCATTCATCCGCTCTACAACCCTTGGCTGCACGGCGCTTTTGTCCTGCTGTTCGGGGCGCTGGCGATCAGCGTTTTCTGGAGCAGCGTGCATCAGGTACAGCCGACGCAATGGATTGCGGTGCCGGTCACGCTGCTAGCGTTCAACCTCGGCGTGTACATGGTACATCGCCACCTGGGGCATCATAAAAAGGGATTCGCCCGGCTGTTTTATGCCCGTCACGCCGGCGACCACCACAGTTTTTTCACCCCAGGCCACATGACCTACGACAGCGCCCGCGACTGGCGGGTGATTCTGTTTCCGGCATGGCTGATCGTACTGCACACATTTGCCGTGGCCCTGCCCCTCTGGTGGCTGCTCAAGCACATCGATACCAACGTCGCCGGACTGGTCGGCGGCGTTCTTGTACTCGGCTACCTGGCTTATGAAGTGTTCCATGCCTGCGAGCATCTGCCGTCGCACAATCCGCTCACACGGCTGCCGTGGATCCGCCAGATGCGCCGGCTGCACGAACTGCACCACCGCCGCGAACTGATGCAGGAGCGCAATTTCAACATCGTTTTCCCGCTGATGGACTACCTGTTCGGCACCCTCTATTGGGAGCCGGAGCCCGTGCCGCTCAACCCGACGAGAACGCCCATGACCCGCATGCAGCATCAGATTGTCATTGCCGGACACCCGATCGATGTACTGGCCTACGCCAGCACCGTGACCCTTTGGCCGCAATGGCACCCGTCGTCGCTGCACATCGATGGGCCCAAAGGTCCATTGCATGCCGGCGCACGTTTCGAGGAGGACATCCGCGCCGGCGGCCGTGAAGGACACTTGCGCTGGGAAGTGGCGCAGTACCTGCCCGGCCAGCGCTGGAGCGCTCGTGCCCAGGGTGACCATGGCCTGTCGCTGGTGGTGACCTACGAATGCGAAGCCCTGGGCAAGGACACACGTTTCGTCCGCACCCTGGAGTACCAATTCAGCGGTCTGGCGATGCGGCTTGCCAACCGGTTGTTGCTCAAGCGGCGCATCGACCGGGAATCGGCGGCGTCGATGCAAGCGTTGCGCGAGATGGCGCAGAAATACCTGGTGGCAACCGGAGTCAACGCGTGAGCAGAATTCTCAAATGCCTGCTGCTGGTCATCATCGTCATCGGCGCCTTCCTGCTGCTGATGCCGACCAAGGTGCGACCGGTGGCCTGGACGCCACAACCCGCGCCGTCCCTCTCCAGCGGCATCTACGCCGACAATCAGCGCCTCAAAGGCATGGAACGCGTCGGTGCCGCCGACATCGACGGGCCGGAAGCCCTGCTGCTGGAAAACGACACGCTCATCACCGGCCTGCACGACGGGCGACTGATCCGCACCAGCCTGGATGGCAAGACCACCAAAGTCCTGGCCGACACCGGTGGCCGGCCACTGGGCCTGGCCCGGCATCCCAATGGCTTGCTGGTGATCGCCGATGCCGTCAAGGGTTTGTTGTCCCTCGACGCCCAGGGTCGCCTGGTGGCCTTGACCACAGAGGCCGGCGGCGTTCCCTTCGGTTTTACCGACGATGTGGTCATCGACAAACCCGGTCACTACGCTTATTTCAGTGATGCTTCGAGCCGCTTCGGCTATGGCCACGACGGTGAGGCCGTGCTCGAACACGGTGGTGACGGTCGATTGCTGCGCTACGACTTCCAGACCGGCAAAACGTCGGTTGTGCTGGACAAGCTGGAGTTTGCCAACGGCGTGGCCCTCGGACCGGACGATGCCTACGTGCTGGTCAATGAAACCGGCGCCTACCGCATCAGCCGCTTTTGGCTCAGCGGCCCCAAGGCCGGCACCCAAGACCTGTTCATCGACAACCTGCCGGGCCTGCCGGACAACCTGTCGTTCAATGGTCACGACCGGTTCTGGGTGGCATTGTACGCCCCCCGAAACGCCCTGCTCGATGGCACGGCGGCGCATCCCTTCGTGCGCAAGATGATCGTGCGAGCCATGACCGTCCTGCCCAAACCCGTGGAAAAGCGCGGGTTCGCCCTGGGCCTGGACCTTGAAGGCAAGGTGATCGCCAACCTGCAGGACGCCAGCACCGACAACTACTCACCGATCACCACGGTGCGCGAGTATGGGGACTGGTTGTATTTCGGTTCACTGAAGGCACAGAACATGGCGCGGTTGCCTTTGAGCAAGGCGTTGCAATGATCGGCACTACTATCTGAATACACTGAAGACCCAATGTGGGAGCGAGCCTGCTCGCGATGACTGAGGCACATTCAAAACAACTGGTGACTGACCCTCCGCTATCGCGAGCAGGCTCGCTCCCACAGGGACAGCGGTGAGTTCACCGGGATATTCGGGCTGGGTCATGAGGCACCTCGTTGAGAGCCGTAATATCGGTCTCTGAGCATTCGAGGTGCCGGTTCTGGTGGCCCTTCCAACTTTCCAGTCACCGATCGTCGGTGGCAGGCACGCTGGATCAGGACCGCAACTGGAGTTGTTTGACGATCTTGTCCTTGACCTCCAAGCGCTTCGCCTTGAGCTTCGTCACCGCATCATCGCTGGATTTGGCTTCCTCCGCTTTCACCACTTCGGCATCCACCTGGGAATACTTGTTAAGCAGTGAATCCAGTAACGTATCCTGGGTGCGTTTGTGCTGGATTTCTTCCTTTGTGCAACTCAGATCCTGAAAAAGGTCATGGGGCACCGGCATGGAACACCTCCGTTTGTTAATCGGTAGCAAACGCCGACTGATTGCGTTCACCAACTATCAGAATGGCCTCGGTTGGCCCGTTCTGTCGACCACCTGTCAGACCAGCGGTGCCCGTTCGTCGTCCTGTCGCAAATACGATAAAACCTTTGTCTGCACCGCCGCCTCCACCGGTTAACGATCACTCGATCACCTTTGAAAACCTGTGTGGAGAATCACCGATGGACAGACTCAACGTACGTCACCTGGCCCTGGTTATCGCAATGAGCAGCTGCATGGGCAGTGCCCTGGCTGCTACTTCCAATGACTTTGTCGACAAAGCGGCCGCCGGCGGCATCGCCGAAGTCGAGGCCAGCCGGCTGGCCCTGGAAAAAAGTGCATCAGCCGACGTCAAGAAATTCGCCAACATGATGATTACCGATCATTCCAAGGCCAACGATGAACTGGCCGCCCTGGCGAAAAAATTCGACATCGAAGTGCCGGACAGCACGACGCTGACCAAACAAGCCAAGGAAAAAATCCTCGACATGCGCGACGAATCCTTCGACGCGGCCTATGCCGACAACCAGGTCAAGGCCCATGAAGAAGCCATCGACCTGTTCAAGAAGGAAGCCGATACAGTGACGGACGACCGGGTAAAAGGCGCCACCGAGCTCAAGGGTTTTGCGCAAAAAATGCTGCCGGCGCTGAAAAAACACCTGGAAATGGCGAAAAAACTCCAGGCCGCCCATCCGAGCAAGTAACTGCGTCATCCATGCACACTTGTGGGAATGGGCTTGCTCGGATTGGCGATCCGACGTAAGCGTCAGGTCAGCAAGCATTTCTACTGGATGTACCGGCCTCTTCGCGGGCAAGCCCGCTCCCACAAAGCCAAGGCAGATCGGCGTATACAGACGCTCCTCACCACTCAACAGGCCGAGCGTTAGCTCGCCTGCAGCTTGTGATCTTGATCCACCCGCCCCCTCGGCAGGCTGAGCGCAGGTGTTCATCCGGGGATGGGCGCGTAGCGCCGTTCGACGCAGTCGAACTCATTGCATGTAGGTCGAAGCGAAGCCGACCGGAGGGCAATGCCCCCGGATGAATACCGGAGCCAAGGAACCCCGAGCCTCAGCGAGGGGCCGTACGTTCGGGGCGAGCGTTTTTTGCTTCCTTTTTTAGGCGCTTGTAAAAAAGGGAGTCGCCGTCAGGGCGAAACCATAAGCCGCCGCTACCGCAGCAACGGATATGTACACAGTCAACACAGGTTTACCCCCACAGGGAATTGTGTCAGCCGCCAAGAACTGTCCGCACCATTTGCGTCAACGCTTCAGGACTGTAGGGTTTGCTGAGCAAATGGGTATCCGGGCTAAGCTGGTGATTGCGCGAGATGATGTCGCGGGTATGCCCCGAAGTGAACAGCACCGCCACCGGCGGCTCTTGCACCTTCGCCCAGGCCGCCAGGTCCGAACTCTTGATCAGGCCGGGCATGACCACGTCGGTGAATATCAGGTCCACCGTCACCCCTTCCAGCAACATTTGCATGGCAGCGTCTGCGTTGGTGGCCGTGAGGACTTGATAGCCCTCCTCGCACAACAACTCCACCGCCGACACTCTCACGGCCTCATTGTCCTCGACCACCAGGATGCGTTCGTGCCCGCCCCGTTGCGGCATATCGGGGCCCGGCGTTTCACTGGGTACCGCGCGCAAGGTGCGCGGAAAGTACAACTGCACCCGGGTCCCCCGCCCCACATCACTGGCGATTTCGATATGACCGCCACTCTGCTTGACGAAGCCAAACACCATGCTCAAGCCCAACCCGGTGCCCTGCCCGTCGGCCTTGGTGGTGAAGAATGGCTCGAACACCTGGGCCAGCACCTGCGGCGGCATGCCGACACCGGTATCCGTCACGGACACCCGCACATAGTCCCCCGGGGATATGCCCCTACCGGCGCAAAACTTGCGATCGAGGACGATGTTTTCCGCGCACAGGTCAATCCTGCCCTCGCCTTGAAGGGCGTCACGGGCATTGATCGCCAGATTGAGGATGGCGTTTTCCAGTTGGTTGCGATCAACAAACACATTCCATGAATCTTCGGGTGCCGTCATGTGAACCTGAAGGGTTTCACCCAGGGCACGCAGCAACAACTCCGCCAGGCCATCGAAAATCTGCCGCAATGTGAAGACCGCGGGCGACAAGGGTTGGCGGCGGGCGAATGCCAGCAATTGCGAGGACAGCTTGGCACCGCGCTCGACAGCGGCAATCGACGCCGAAACCCGGCGCTGCACATTGGCGTTACCCCGCTCATGGCGCGCCAGCAAGTGCAGGTTACCGGCGATCACTTGCAACAGGTTGTTGAAGTCATGGGCCACACCGCCGGTGAGGCCGCCGATGGCTTCCAGCTTCTGTGACTGGCGCAATTGTTCTTCCGCCGCCAGCCGCGCCTCGACCTCGTCGGCCACCCGGTGCTCCAGGTTGCGGGTGAACTTGAGCAGGGACTCTTCGGCGGTCTTGCGTTCGTGGATGTCGATCAGCACGCCGGGGAAACGAAACGCCTCGCCCTGTTCATTGAACTCGCAACAGCCACTGGCGAGTACCCAGAGGTAACTGCCGTCGGGGCGCCGGATCCGGTATTCGACGTTATAGGGCTCGCCCGTCTCCACCGACAATTTGACGCGTTCCCGGACCCAGCTGCGGTCGTCTGGATGGATGCGGCTTTCTGCGATTTCCTGGGACAGGTTTTCCAGGTCTTGTCCGAGGGGATAGGAAAACGTGCGGGCAAAACGCTCATCGCCCGACAGCACGTTGGCCTTGATGTCCCAGACAAAAGAGCCGAGCAATGCACCGGCGTTCAGCGCCAGGCGCACCCGTTCGTTGTCGGCGCGGTAGGCGTTTTCAGCCGCCTGTCGGCGACGTTCGGAGATCACCCGATCCGTGGTTTCCACCACCATGGCCATGACCCCGGCCGGGCGTCCGTCATCGTCGGCTACCGGGCTGTAGTAGAGGTCCATCCAGACATCTTCCGGAACCCCGTCACGCAGCAGCACCAGTTCTTTGTTGCGATAGGACAAGGTGCCGCCCGCCAGGCAGGTGTCGACCACGTGGCGATTGAATTCGGCGACTTCTGGCCAACCCAATTCCACGGCGGAGCCGAGCAGGTACGGATGACGCCCACCGGCAAACTTGGAATAAGCGTCGTTATAGATCATGTACCCGGACTGGCGCCAGAGCATCACCATCGGCAGTGGCGAGGCGAGCATCAACTGCACCGCGCTGGTCAGGCTCCTGGACCATGAGTCGAGCGGGCCCAGTTCGGTCTGGCTCCAGTCGAACGCACGAATGCGCCCGGCCATTTCGCCGTTCCACCCGGCACACCCGTGGCTATCCGCTAGAAACTGCATCGGCTGGCTCTATCCCGGTAAATGGCACCCGTTTGTTTCGAGCGTCCCGGGCGCGATTCGTTTCATAGAGGTATAGCTGATTATCACTGGCACTTTTTTTGGCCGAAGAGAACCTTGTGGCGAGGGGGCTTGCCCCCGTTCGGCGGCGAAGCCGGCGTAAAGCCAGTGAATACGGTGTACCTGTGGGACCGGGTTTTCAGATTTGGGGCCGCTTCGCGGCCCAACGGGGGCAAGCCCCCTCGCCACAAGATCCGCTCATGAACAGTACCGGCGTAAAACGCTACACCTCAATCAAATGCTTGAGCGGGTTGTAACTGCTTTTCAGGGTCGCCGCGACATCGAGAATGGCTTTCTCAATGCCATTCAAATGCATGCAGGTCAGCTCGATGGCCGCGCTCTGGTTGCCCGCTTCGATGTACTCGATCAACCGCAGGTGTTCATCGTCGCGGCAGGCTTCGTGGCTGTCGTCATCCAGTGCGGCGGCATACAGCGAGGCTCGGGAAATCAGCTTCTGGAACCAGTCGAGCAATACCGGATTGTTCAGGCTGCGGGCCAGTTTGATGTGGAACTCGCCGAGCAGGTGTATCAGCCGTTCGTGATCACCGCTTTGATGCGCTTCATCTTCCAGCAGCAGGTGATCGCGCAGATCCTGGGTCACCGCCGTATCACGGCGACGGCACAGTTCACTGACGATACCGATCTCGACCAGACGCCGGGTTTCGAACAGCGAGCGGATCTCCTCGTCACTGGGCAATGACACCGATGCACCTTTATTGGGCTCGGTGGTGACTAAGCCATCGGCCTCCAACTGCTTGAGCGCAGCCCGCACAGACGTGCGGCTGACGTTGAACAGCTCGGCCAGCGAGGCTTCGCCCAGCTTCATCCCCGGACGCAACGAACGCTTGCTGATCGCCTCGTAAACCCCTTGGTAGACGCGGTCGACCGTGGTTTCCAGTTTCTTTTCCGTCATTCATCAACTCCTTGCGCCCTGTGCAAACAACCCTGGCGAATGGTCAGCCTTTTGAAAAAGGGGCTTGCACGAGCAGATTAATCCGGGTATTTCTAAATTGCATCCAGATTTTGCATACAATAATTAGAGGAATGCACCATTATGGGTCATCCAGTTGCAATTGAAGTGCGAAACGTCTCCAAGCGATATTCCGACGACCCTGGGCTGGCGCCAGCCCTCGACAATGTTTCTGTCGACATCGCCGACAACGAATTCTTCACCCTGCTCGGCCCCTCGGGCTGTGGCAAGACCACCCTACTGCGCACCATTGCCGGCTTCGAGCACGTCAGCGACGGTGAAATCCGCCTCGCAGGCGAGCCGGTCAACGATTTGCCGCCGTTCAAGCGTCGGGTCAACACGGTGTTCCAGAGTTATGCGCTGTTTCCGCACATGAGTGTTGCGCAGAATATCGCCTTCGGCCTCGAGATGCAGGGCCTTGATCGCAAACTGATCCCGCAGCGGGTCGAGGAAATGCTCGCGCTGGTGCAAATGCAGCACCTGGCCAAACGCAAACCGGCCGAACTGTCCGGCGGCCAACAGCAACGGGTGGCTCTGGCCCGGGCCCTGGCGCCGAAGCCGAAAGTGCTGTTGCTCGATGAGCCGCTGTCGGCGCTGGACCTCAAGCTGCGCAAGGAAATGCAGGTCGAACTCAAGCGCGTGCAAAAAGAGGCCGGGATCACCTTCATTTTCGTCACCCACGATCAGGAAGAAGCGCTGACCCTGTCCGATCGCATTGCCGTGATGTCCGCCGGCAAGATCCTGCAAATCGGCACGCCCAACGAAATCTACGAGCGTCCGCAGCACCAGTTCGTCGCGCAATTCATCGGTGACATCAACTTCCTCCCCGGGCATCTCAAGCGTGGCCAGCAGAACGAAAAGCTCTTCGTGCCCAACGGCATGCCCGTGGAAATCCCCTGCCCGGCCCAGGGCTTTGACGGCAGCAAGGTGCAACTGGCGTTCCGCCCCGAGCGTTCACAACTGGTCGAGCCGTCGCAGCCCCACCACCTGCGCGGCGTGATCGAGGCCGTGCTGTACGTCGGCACGGCCACGCTCTATCAGTGCCGCCTGAACAACGACATCAAGGTCATGTTGCGCGAGAACAACGAAGGGCTGAACCACGGGCGGGTGGTGGGCGATCGCGTCGCGGTCAACCTGCCGCCCCACGCCTGCCTGTTGATGGAGGCCTGAGATGAGCGTCAGCAGCACTTCCCCGGCCCTCAACCGCGCGCTGTTGCTCAGCCCGGTCGTCCTGACCCTGCTGGCCCTGATCGCCATTCCGCTGGGCATCATGGGCTACATCAGCCTGTTGCCGCGCAACGTCTATGGCGGCGTCGACTGGCAGGCCGACTGGCAATTGCAAAGTTATGTGCAGCTGTTCTTCCAGGAAGGTTTCGACGGCGAACTGGAGCTGAACTGGGTCTATGCCCAGGCGTTGTTGCGCTCGGTGTTCCAGGCCGGCGGCACCACGGTCCTGTGTTTCCTGTTCGGCTTCCCGGTGGCGTTGTGGATGTCGAGCCTGACACCGCGCCGACGCAACCTGATGGTGTTGCTGATCACCATCCCGTTCTGGACCAACCTGCTGATTCGCAACTATGCCTGGCTGATCATCCTGCGCGAACACGGCTGGGTCGCCCAGAGCCTCAACGCGCTGTTCCCCCAGGCCGGCGGCATCACCCTGCTCTACAACGACTTCGCGGTCAGCGTCGGCCTGGTCTACAGCTTCCTGCCGTTCATGATCCTGCCGATCTACTCGACCCTGGAGAAACTCGACTGGCGCCTGGTGGAAGCCGCCTACGACCTGGGCGCCAATCGCTGGCATGCGTTGCGGCGGATCATCTTGCCGCTGTCGATGCCGGGGGTGATTGCCGGTGCCTTGCTGGTATTCGTGCCGAGCCTGGGTGCCTTCATTACCCCGGCGATCCTCGGTGGCGGCAAGACGCTGATGATCGGCAACCTGATCCAGCAGCAGTTCGGCACCGCGCGCAACTGGCCGCTGGGCAGTTCGCTGTCGTTCCTGCTGCTGGGGATCATGTTGCTGTCCCTGGTGCTCTACGCCCTCTATAGCCGCAATGCCGCCAAGACCCAACGCCCAGGAGCCCAAGCATGATTGCCCTGCACCTGAAGAAACTGCCGCTGACCCGTGAAGTCAGCCTGTTGATGCTGGCCTATCTGTACCTGCCGATTTTCGTGCTGATCGCGTACAGCTTCAATGCCAACCGTTCGGCGACGGTGTGGACCGAGTTCTCGTTCGCCTGGTACGGACGCATCCTGGCCAACCCGTCGATCCAGACCGCGGCGTTGAACTCGATCATCGTCGCCAGCATCGCCACGGTCTGCGCCACGGCGATTGCCCTGCTCGCGGCGCTGGCGACGTACCGGCCGTTCTACGGACAGAAAATGGTCGAAGGCGGGATCAACCTGCCGATGATCCTGCCGGAGATCGTCACGGCCGTGGCCACCCTGCTGCTGTTCATGGCACTGGGAATCAAGCTCGGCCTGCTGACGGTAATCGTCGCCCACATCGGCTTTTGCATCCCCTTTGCCTACCTGCCGATCCGCGCGCGGCTCAATGACCTGGACAAGAGCCTGCTGGAAGCGGCGAACGACCTGTACGCCAACCCCTGGCAGGTGTTTCGCCGGGTGACCTTGCCGCTGCTGTGGCCGGCGGTGCTGTCCGGTTCGGTGCTGGCGTTCGTGGTCAGCCTCGACGATTTCATCATGACCTTCTTCGTCGCAGGGCCGGGTTCGACCACCTTGCCGGTGTACATCTTCTCGGCGATCAAGGCCGGCGTGACGCCGGAGATCAATGCGATTTCGACCCTGATGCTGGTGATATCCATCGTGCTGGTAGTGCTGGCCTTCTGGCTGGGACAGCGCGGCAAACAACAATGAGCCTGGAGACTTCTTTATGAGCAAGAAAGTGAAAAGCCCCCGTTTTGCTGCTGCCAGTTTCGCCGTTGCCGGTCTGGCCTTGAGTTGCTTCACCGCGTTCGCTGCGTCCAGCGCCCAGGCCGCTGAGCCCAAGGAACTTTTCTTCTACAACTGGACCGATTACTACCCGGTCGACCTGCTGGCCAAGTTCGAAAAGGAGACCGGCATCAAGGTCACCATGGACGGCTACGACAGCAACGAAACCCTGCTGGCCAAATTGCAGGCCGGGGGCGCCGCCTATGACGTGATCGTGCCATCGCAATCGATCATGCGCACCCTGATCAACCAGGACCTGCTGCTGGAAATCGACGCCTCGGCCCTGCCCAACTTCCAGTACGTCAAACCGGCGTTCCGCGACCCGAGCTTCGACCCGGGTCGCAAGTTCTCGGCACCGTACCTGTGGGGCACCACCGGGTTCTCCTATGACAGCGCCCGGGTGCCCGGCGGCAAGCTCGATGACTCGTGGAAAGAGTTCTTCGAGCCACGCAAGGAACTGCAAGGCCAGCTCGCCGCCCTCGACACCTCCAGCAGCGTGATCAATGCCGCCAGCCACTACCTGAATGTCGACGAGTGCAGCGAAAACCCTCAGGACGCCAAGCGCATCCTCGAACTGCTGCAAAAACAGAAACCCTTCCTGAAGATGTACAGCTCGGACAACACCGTCGACCGCATGGCCTCCGGCGAAGTGATCATGATGCAGAACTGGAACGGGTCTACAGCGCGGGCCACCCTGCAGAAGAGCACCATCAAGTACGTGTATCCGAAGGAAGGCCTGGCGATGTTCCAGGACAACTTCGCCGTGCCGAAAAGTGCGCCCCACCCCGGCAACGCGAAGATCTTCATCGACTGGATGATGAAACCGGAAAACGCCGCCGCCGTGTCCAACGCCATCGCCTACGCCAACGGCATCCAGAGCGACAAGCTGATCGACGCCAAATGGCGGGTGATGGATGCCATCAACATGCCCGACGAATTCGCCTCGCGCCTGCGTCCGGAAAAGGAATGCAGCAACAAGGCGCGGGAGCTGCAGGACCGGATCTGGGCGAAGCTCAAGGGCTGATCGTCTGACTTGAAACCCAGTCGCGGCCATCGCTGGCAAGCCAGCTCCCACAGGGTTTGGTGGTGTTCACAAATTTTGTGCCCAACACAAATCACTGTGGGAGCTGGCTTGCCAGCGATGAGGCCCTCCCACACAACACAAAACTTGAGGTTCTAAATGACCCAACCCCGCTGGCTGCGCAACGTGCGCCCCTACGGCACCCACGCCGAAGACCTGCTGATCGAAAACGGCCGGTTCACCCAACGCCGTCCGGCTTCGAACGAGGCCCTGGCCGCCACCGACATCGACGGCCAGAACCACTTGCTCACCCCGGCACTGGTGGAAAGCCACGTACACCTGGACAAAACTCTCTGGGGCCAGCCCTGGCGACCCAACAGCGCCGGTCCGACCCTCAAGGACTACATCGCCAACGAACGGCGCATCCTGCGCGAAGTCACCACACCGATTGCGCAACGGGCCGGGGCCCTGCTGGAAAACTGCATCGCCCGCGGCTCGCTGACCATGCGTTGCCACGTCGATATCGACCCGGAATTCGGCCTGCGGCATGTCGAGGCCATGCAGCAACTGCGCGAACAATACCGCGACCTGATCGACCTGCAACTGGTGGTGTTCCCGCAAACCGGGCTGATCAGCCGCCCCGGTACCGCCGAACTGATGCGCGAAGCCATGGCCCTGGGCGTGGAGAACGTCGGTGGCCTGGACCCGTGCGGCATTGACAACGACCCGATTGCCCAACTGGATTTCGTCTTCAAGCTGGCCAGCGAATTTGACCGTGGCGTCGACATTCACCTGCACGACAAGGGTGAACTGGGCCTGTGGCAGATCGCGCTCATCGCCGACTACACCGAGCGTTTCAGCCGTCAAGGCCGGGTGATGATCAGCCACGCCTACTGCCTCGGCATGCTGCCATGGAGCCAGGTCAAACCGGTGGCCGAGCGCCTGGCGACACTGGGTATTTCGCTGATGAGTTCGGCCCCGGCCGATTGCGCGGTGCCGCCGTTCCTGGCCCTGCGCGAAGCCGGCGTGAATCTGTGCCTGGGCTCGGACGGCATTCGTGATGCCTGGTCACCCATGGGCAACGGAGACATGCTGGAGCGGGCGATGCTGCTGGCGTTCCGTTTCGATTTGAACAAGGACGAAGAACTGGCGGCGGCGTTCGAGGCGGCGACCGTCAACGGCGCCCAGGCGCTGGGTTGCGCAGCCAATCGCCTGGAGATCGGCCAGCCGGCGGACTTCCTGCTGATGCCCGTGCAAACGTTGGGTGAAGCGGTGGTTTCGCGACCGCTGCGTCAAGTCTATCGCGCCGGTCGTTTGATCGCTGCGGGTGGTCGTTTGCTGGAAAGCCGCCTGTGAAGCGCATCGGTTTGCGGGCCAGTTGCGTGGTCGGCTTCGACGGCACGCAGCATGTGCTGTGGCGCGACGGCGAAGTGGTGTTCGAAGGCTCGCGCATCGAGTTTGTCGGGCGCGGTTATCCGGGCCCGGTAGATCAGTGGACCGATTACGGCAACGCGTTGATCGGCCCCGGCTTCATCGATCTGGATGCCCTTGGCGATCTCGACTCCACGGTACTGACCCTGGACAACGGCGACGAGCGCGACATGGGCCGGATGTGGTCGGCGCAGTATCTGGCGCGCGGATCGCGGGAAAGTTACAGCCCCGAAGAAGAAGTCTTCAAATACCGCTATGCCTTCACGCAACTGATCCGCAACGGCATCACCACGGCCATGCCGATCACCTCGATGTACTACCGCGAGTGGGCCGAGACCTACGACGAGTTTGCGGCGGTCGCCGGCGTGGCGGCCGAGTTGGGACTGCGCACTTATCTGGGCCCTTGCTACATGAGCGGCATGAGTTACTGGCGCGCCGATGGCACCCTGGCGCACCACTGGGACGAAACCCGGGGCCTGGCCGGTCTCGATGCCGCCGAACGGTTTTTCCGGGATTTCGACGGTGCGAACAACGGCCTGATTCGTGGTGCACTGTTGCCCGATCGCATCCAGACCTGCACCCCGGCGTTGCTGCAACGCACCGCCACGCTGAGCCGGGAACTGAATGCACCGATGCGCCTGCACTGCTGCCAGGGCCTCGGTGAAGTGGCGATGGTCGAGCAACTGCGCGGCACCTCGCCGTTGGGTTGGTTGCAGCAACTCGGGCTGCTCAACCCGCGCAGCCTGTTGCCCCATGGCATCTACACCCAGGGTGACGACGACCTGCAACGTGTGGTGGATGGCGGCGCGAGCCTGGTGCATTGCCCGGTGGTATTTGCCCGGGACGGCGAGGCATTGAATTCGTTTGGCCGCTATCGGGCCAAGGGCGTCAACTTCGCCCTCGGTACCGACACCTGGCCGGCGGACTTGCTCGACAACATGCGCCAGGGCCTGAACATCGCCCGACTGATGGAGGGCGGCAACGAGCTGACCAGCACACTGGATATGTACAACGCCGCGACCCTCGGCGGCGCCAGGGCCCTGGGCCGCGACGATCTCGGCCGACTGGCACCGGGGTGCAAGGCCGACATCAGCGTGTTCAACCTGCGCGGGATGCACCTGGGGCCTTTGTTCGACCCGCTGAAAAATCTTGTACTGGCCGGTCGCGGCGACGACTGCATCGCCAGCTACATCGATGGCCGCTGCGTGATGCAGGACGGCCAGGTCGAGGGCGTCGACTACCCCGCCCAGCAACGCCAGGCCCAACGCCAATTCGAAAAACTCATGCGCAGCCACAGCGACCGGGCCTTCGGCCAACCGGACTGGAAAAGCCTGTTCCAGCCGGCCATCCCGTTCGCCGACGACTACAGCGCACAGACGCCGCTGAGCGCGATCGAGCCTCTCCTTTAGGGAATTCTGCCTATGCAAAGCTTTGACTTCAGCACACTGAGCCCACGGGACAAATACAAGATTCTGATCGGCAGCGTCGTACCACGACCGATTGCCCTGGTCACCACCGTCGACGGCGAAGGCCGGGTCAACGCGGCGCCGTTCAGCTTTTTCAATGCGCTGTCGGCCGATCCGCCCATCCTCGCCCTTGGCGTGGAAAACTACGGCGACCAAAGCCCCAAGGACACCACCCGCAATATCCAGCTCAATCAGGAATTCACCGTGAACATCGTCAGCGACGCCCTGGTGGAGGCCATGAACGTCTGTGCCGTGCCCTTCGCCCCCGGCTTCGATGAACTGACCGCCGCCGGCCTCACCGCCATCCCCGGCACCACGGTCAAATGCCCGCGCATCGGCGAAGCCCCGGTGGCGCTGGAGTGCCGGCGGATGATGGCGCTGTCCATCGGCCAATCCCGGGAGATCATCTTTGGGGAGGTGCTGATGGCGCATGTGCGTGACGAACTGATCGACCCGAAAACCCTGTACATCGATCAGTTGGGGCTTGATGCGATCGGCCGCATGGGTGGGCATGGCTATGCGCGCACGCGGGATTACTTCGATTTGCCGACTCGCTCGTTACAGGCGTGGACGGATGCACCGGGCGGTGGCGAGCGGTTTTGGCCACTGGCTAAATAATTTCTGTAGGTTCACACCTTCCATGTAGGAGCTGCCGAAGGCTGCGATCTTTTGATCTTGCTTCTGGCGGCGTCAAGACCGCTGAAGATCAAAAGATCGCAGCCTTCGGCAGCTCCTACAAAGGTTGCGGTTGAAATTCGAGGTCGTACATTTTTCAGGTGCCAGCATTGCCGCCGTACCCCATCCCCCTTTCAAATCCTCCCTCTTGCTTCTCAGCTCACCAGGATCTCAACGACATGGATGCCCTTGAACGATCGACGCTTCGCCATCAGACACGAAGCCGGCGACTCACCCGCCTGCTCAGCGCAATAGTCGCCACTACCACGCTCGCAGTCCTGGGCGCCGCCCAGGCAACTCCCCAGACAGACTTCCCCTTGAAGACCAGGTCGATCCTGGCAGGCGACACGACGTGGTCGTATTACGAGGGCGAAAAAAACGGTCCGGCCCTCTTGCTTGTACATGGCTTTTCTTCAAACAAGGAGGTCTGGCGCACGCTGGGCGAGGACCTCGGCGCACGCTTTCATGTGATCATTCCCGACCTTCCCGGCTGGGGCGAGTCAACGCGCCTTGCAGGTGAAAATTACGACATTGATGCACAAGCCGCACGGCTCAATGATTTTCTGCTTGCGCTCGACCTGCGTGAAATCAATCTGGTCGGCCACTCCATGGGCGGTGCCATTGCCGGAGTGTTCGCCGCCCAGAGGCCGGAGCGTATTGCACGCTTGGTGCTGGTCAACCCGTTGGGATTGAGCTTCGTCGAAAACGATTTCGTCCGGTCATTGAATGGTGGTGACAACCCGTTTATCTACGATGACCGTGCCGGCGTAGAACGCACTGCCCGACTTGTCTATCTCAATCCTCCCATGATGTCCGACCAGGAAGTGGAAAATGCGATTGCGAGCAATCGGCGCCAACGCAGCTTTATCGAGTCCACCCTGGCGCAGATCCGTCCACCGTCCCAATGGCTCGCGCTGGATCATCGGCTGGCGCAGCTCACCATGCCGGTACTTGGCATCGGCTGCCGCGAGGATAAGGTGATCGATATCTCCGCCCTGGAGACAATGCAAAACGGTCTGCCCGATGATCGGGTCGGGCAGATTGTCACCCTTGAAGGTTGCAACCACTTGCCCATGATCGAACGTCCTGTGGCAACGGGTCAGTTACTCACCGACTTTGCTGGCGGTGCTCAGCTGCCTGAAGCCCTGTGACTCAATGAAAGTCCCGGCTACGCACAGTGATGCCATCGAGCAATGCACTCAGGTCACTCAAGCGTCCGGCTATCAGATGCCGGACCTCGCCCTCCTTCTCCCAGCGCCCATCGACCTTGAGCAGCTGCGAGCCGACCAGCACCTGGCGCTGGCGCTCGGCCAGGTCGCGCCACACCACTACGTTGACGTTGCCGAATTCGTCCTCGAGGGTGACGAAGGTCACGCCGCTGGCGGTGGCCGGGCGTTGCCGGCCGGTGACCAGCCCGGCGACGCTGACCGGCCGGCCGTGCTCGACGTCCAGCAATTCTTTTGAACTGCGGCAGCGCCGCGCCTTCAACTCACCCCGCAACAGGGCCAGCGGATGCGGCCCGAGGGTGGTGCCGACACTGGCGTAATCGGCTTGCAGGTCCTCGCCCACGGTGGGTTTGGGCAACGCCACCGCGTCTTCCTCCTGGCGCGGCAGGCCGGCAAACAACCCCAGCTGCTTTTGTACCCCGGCCACTTCCCAGCGTGCCCGGTGGCGGTCGCCGGCCAGGCCACGCAACGCGCCGGCATCGGCCAGTTGCTCCTGGGCGCGGGCATCGAGCCGCGCCCGCCCACCGAGGTCGGCGATGTCGGCAAACGCACCTTGCGAGCGGGCCGCTTCGATGCGGCGGGCATCGTCCTCGCGAAAGCCCTTGATCATGCGTAACCCCAAGCGAATCGCCGGTTGCGCACCGCTGATCGGTTCCAGGCTGCAGTCCCAGTCACTGGCGCGCACGTCCACCGGGCGAACCTGCAAATGATGACGCCGAACGTCCTGCAGAATCTGGTCCGGGCTGTAGAACCCCATCGGCCAGCTGTTGATCAGCGCACAGGCGAAGGCCGCCGGCTCGTGGCATTTCAACCAGCAACTGGCGTAAGTCAGCAAGGCAAAGCTGGCGGCGTGGGACTCGGGAAAACCGTAGCTGCCAAAGCCCTTGATCTGCTCGAAGATCTGCGCGGCGAACTCGGCGGTGTAGCCGTTTTTCTTCATGCCGGCGGCCAGCCGCTCCTTGTGCGGTTCGAGCCCGCCATGGCGTTTCCACGCGGCCATGGAGCGGCGTAGCTGATCGGCCTCGCCGGGGCTGTAGTCGGCGGCGACGATGGCGATCTGCATCACCTGTTCCTGAAACAGCGGCACGCCGAGGGTGCGCTTGAGCACCACCTCCAGTTCCGGCGACGGATACGCCTCCGGCTCTTCCTTGTTCCGTCGCCGCAGGTACGGGTGCACCATGCCGCCCTGGATCGGCCCCGGCCGAACGATGGCGACCTCGATCACCAGGTCGTAAAACGTCTTGGGCCTGAGCCTCGGCAACATCGACATCTGCGCCCGGGACTCGATCTGGAACACGCCGATGGTGTCGGCCCGACCGATCATTTCGTAGGTGGCCGCATCCTCGGGCGGGATGGTCGCCAGGCTCAGGTCCAGGCCCCGGTGCCGGCGCAGCAGATCGAAACATCGACGAATCGCGCTGAGCATGCCCAGCGCCAGGATATCGACCTTGAGCAGGCCCACGGCGTCGAGGTCATCCTTGTCCCACTGGATGATGGTGCGCTCGGCCATGGCGGCGTTTTCCACCGGCACCAGACTGTCCAGCGGCTGCTCGGAAATCACGAAACCGCCGGGGTGCTGGGACAAATGCCGGGGGAAGCCGATCAACTGCCCCGTCAGGCTCAGCACCCGGTGCAGCACCGGGCTCTGCGGGTCAAAACCACCTTCACGCAGGCGTTCAACGGGGGGCGTTTCATCGCTCCAGTGACCGCAGCATTCGGCCAGGGCGTTGATCTGGTCCGGCGGCAAGCCCAATGCCTTGGCCACATCCCGTACCGCACCGGCGGCGTGGTAAGTGCTAACCACCGCCGTCAGCGCGGCACGGGCCCGGCCATAACGCTGGAACACGTACTGCAAGACTTCTTCGCGGCGTTCATGTTCGAAATCGACGTCGATGTCCGGCGGTTCGTTACGTTCCTTGGACAGAAAGCGCTCGAACAGCAAGGTGGTGCGATCCGGATCGATTTCGGTGATCCCCAGGGCGAAGCACACTGCCGAGTTGGCGGCAGAACCCCGACCCTGACAAAGAATCTGTTGCTGACGGGCAAAGCGGACGATGTCGTGGACCGTCAGGAAATAACTTTCATAGCCCAGTTCGGCGATCAATTGCAGCTCTTTATCGATCTGCACCAACACTTCGTTTTTCGGCCCTTTTGGCCAGCGCCACTCGATGCCTTCCTCGGTCAAATGACGCAGCCACGAGGTGGCCGAGTGCCCTTGCGGCACCAGTTCGCGGGGGTATTGATAACGCAGCTGGCCGAGGTCGAAGGTGCAGCGCCGGGCAATGACCAGCGTTTGCGCCAGCAAGTCTGGCGGGTAAAGCGCCTGCAGCACATCGAGACTACGCAGATGGCGCTCGCCGTTGGGATGCAGGCGCAATCCGGCATCGGCCACCGGCAGGTGGTGACGGATCGCGGTCATGGTGTCCTGCAAGGCCCGGCGCCCGCGTGCGTGCATGTGCACATCGCCACTGGCCACCGCTGAAATTCGCAGTTCCCGAGCCAGTGTGAGCAGATCGTTCAGGCGTTGCCCATCGTCCTGACCGCGATGCAACTGCACCGCCAGCCACAGGCGTTCGCCGAAGACCTGCTGGAGCCAGTGGCCCTGTGCAAAGGCATCGACAGCGTCCGGCACCCACAACGCCAACAGCCCCGGCAACGGTTCGCCGAAGTCTTCGCGCAGCACCTGATACTGGCCTTTGTGCGTGCGGCGCCGGGCGCGGGTGATCAATCGGCACAGCGCCTGATAGCCCTCGAGGCGCTCCACCAGCAGCACCAGTTTCGGACCGTTCTCGATGCGTATTTCACTGCCGATGATCAGCGGCAACTCCACGGACTTCGCCGCTTGCCAGGCACGAACGATGCCCGCCAGGGTGCATTCGTCGGTGATCGCCAGGGCTTGGTAACCCTGTTTTTTCGCGCGCTGGAACAGCTCGAGGGCACTGGAGGCACCGCGCTGGAAGCTGAAGTTCGACAGGCAGTGCAATTCGGCATAGTCGCGGCTCATGCGAACCAGCCCTGCAACCACAACGGGCCGTCCTCGCCGACCGCCCGGTAGGCCCAGCCCTGTTGGCCGGCACGGGTTTCGATCAGGTAATAGTCGCGGCGTACGTCGTCACCGTCCCACCAGCCGGACTCGATACGCTCCGGCCCCATGAGGATGCGCGCCGAACCCCGATGCACGGCCAGCGGCTCGGTCAGCAGCCAGCCCGGCCGCTTCACGGCGCCCAGCGCTGCGCACGGCTGGCTGTCGGCACTGGCCTGCCACGCGCACTCCGGGCGATGATCGGCCTGGAAGCGCAGGCCATGCACCGCGTCATCCCCCAGCCGTGCCCGCAGGCGTTCGCGCAGTTGCTCCCAGGGCAAGGACTGCTGCGGGCGATCGTCGAACAGTTCCTGATGCTGGGGCACGAAGGTCGGCAAATCCTCGGCACACAAGCGAAAGCCGCGCACCGGCGCCTCGACCTGGACTTGCTCCAGCCGCCCCCGGGCCAGTTCGAAGAGCATCGCCGGATCGCGCTCGGCGCTGAGCAGGCCGACCTTGATCAGCGTATCGGGCAACCCGGCGTGCTCCAGATGCAGGTCGAAACGCTGTACGCCGCTGTCGCGACCGCACAGGAACGCCGACAGGTCGCCCGTCAACCGGCGCAACGGAAACAGCAGGGCTTGATGGGACTGCACATCGAAATTGAGCTCGATACGCACATCGAAGCGGTCCGGCGGCAGGTAAAACGCCAGCGCCAGCCGCCGCGTGCCAAGCAACGCATCCAGATGCTTGAGCACCTGGGCCTCGAAACGCCGGGCCAGGCTCTGCCGGGGCAACGCCTGCACCTGGCTCAAGGTGCGCAGGCCCATGCGCGACAAGGCCGTGGCAACCTGTGCTTCGAGGCCAATCCGCTCGACGGGCATCTGCCCCAGGTGATGCTGCAAGGCTTGATCATCCGGTACCACCAGGCCGTCATAGGCATTGGCCAGCACCCGCGCCGCCACCGGGTTGGGCGCGGCCACGATGCGGTGCCGAAACCCCAGTTCGCCGAGCTCACGGCGCAAAAGCGCTTCGAATTGCGGCCAGGCGCCGAACAGGCCAAGGCTGGATTCGATCTCGAACACCAGGGCCCGGGGGTAATGCACGCTGACCTGGGAACTGAAGCGATAGGCCCAGGCGGCGAGAAACTGCTGCCAGCGCTCGATTTCACCGGCGTCGTATTCAGCCGTGGCAAACCCCTTGCTCAAGGCCTGTGCCGCGCTCATGGACTGGCCGGGACGCAAACCCAGCGCCCGCGCCGCAGCGTTGACGGCCTGCAGCACCCGGCGCTGGGCCGGGCCGGTCAGCAACGCCAGGGGTTCATCGGGATCGGCGCGCTGACGCAATGCCGCGTCCAGTGCCAATTGCGGGAAAACAATGCAGACCCAGCGCATGGCAACCTCAATGCCCCACGGCGAAGGCAATCGGCGCCGAACGGGCCAGGCCGCCGCGGCACTTGAGCACGCGCAGTTGTGCCGGCCGGGCATCGATGGCGATGCGCAGGGCCGCCGGCGAAGGGTTGATCGCTTCACTGAGGGGACGATAGGCGAAGGCCAGGGTCTGGCCGGTTTCCGCCGCCACCTGCAAGCGGCGCAAGGCGCGGTCATCGGCCTTGTGCGGCCAGCACAGCACCGCGCCGCAACTGCCCGAACGCAGGCATTGTTCCGCGGCCCACAGCGCATCGCGCTCGCTGGCCCGGATGATCGACAACTGACGCAGATCGACCCCGGCGCCCTGCCACGCCTGGGGATACGGCACATAAGGCGGCGCCACCAGCACGATGCGCTCGCCCGCCGCCGACAGCCGTGCCAGCGTCGGCCACACCAGTTGCAACTCACCCACGCCCTGCCCGGCCAGCAGGATTTCCGTCAGCGCCGCCTCCGGCCAGCCACCGCTGGGCAATGCCGCGTCCAGCGCGGCGTGCCCGGTGGGCTGCGGGCTGGCGGCCGGCGGCGCAGGCCGGCCCCTCCAGACCTGGCCGCCATTGAACAGCGTATCCAGCGCAACGACGGCACCCATCAGCCTTGCCTCACCAGGCCACAGAACACGCCTTCGATGGCCAGGTCCTGATCGGCGTTCACAATGATCGGCTGGTAGGCCGGGTTGCGCGGCAGCAGGCGAACCACATCGCCGACCCGCTCGAAGCGCTTGATGGTGACTTCACCGTCGAGCCGCGCCACGACGATCTGACCGTTGAGCGCCTCGGGGTTGCGGTGCACGCCCACCAGATCGCCGTCGAGAATACCGTCCTCGATCATCGAATCACCGCGCACCCGCAACATGTAGTCCGGCACCCGCGAGAAGATCGACGGATCGAGCAGCAAGCGGCTATGGATTTGCGCATCGACCCCGATGGGCGCACCGGCCGCCACCCGACCGAGCACCGGGATGTCCAGCAACTCGGGACGCGGCGGCTGCCCGAGCAGGCGAATGCCCCGGGCCTGATGCGGGTTGACCTCGATAAACCCGGCTTCGGTCAGCGCCAACACATGCTTGCGCGCCACACTGCGGGAGGCGAAACCGAACGCCTCGCTGATCTCGGCGAGGCTCGGAGGCTGACCGTGCTCGGCGATGCGATCGCGGATAAAGGTCAGGATGGCGGTACGGCGGGGAGTCAGAGTCGTCATGGAGTACATTTGTACTCTTTTGGCTTTTGCCTGGCAAGAACCGTCAATCATCTGGTGGCAGGACCAGTGACCTGTGGGAGCGAGCTTGCTCGCGATGGTCTTTCATTCAACATGTGTATCGACTGAGCGAGCCTCATCGCGAGCAAGCTCGCTCCCACATTGGACTTCAGTGACTCAAGAGGTGAGTTGCGCCAGATACGCCCACGGATAAATCCCCGCTCATGGCCATCGCTGAAGACCAGTTGCAGGCCATACCCCCTGCGAGTGCTATTCGATCACCCGAACCCGCGCCTCCTTGGCATGAGCGTAAAGGACACCAAAACAATTAACAGTGTGCCTACGGCACTGAGGATTGCCGTGAGGGAAAGGGTCTGGGAATAACCGACCATCCCGCCGACGATTCCGCTACCAAGAAAAATGAAGGGGTGCACGCCACTGGTAAAGAGCGTATCGACTGCCACCACTTTACCGAGGTCCTTTTCGGGAGACAGTGTCTGCATCGCTGTGGCCCAACCAGTCAACCAGGACGCTTCGACGATACCCACCAGGATCGCCCCCAGTATCGCCATCCAGGACGAGCTTCCCATGCCGAGTAGTGCCATCGCGCCGGCCAGGAACAAGCCGCAGGTCACAGCAAGTCCGATCAGTCGTTCATGCCCGGAAACAAGCACCGTGATGATTGATCCAATGCACGCACCGAATCCCGAGGCGGCCAGACACAGCCCCCACATTTCTTCGTTGAATCGATCGCTGATGGCATAGGGAGCGACGACCAGGAAAATCGGGAAACACAAGACGTTCACCACAAGGGTGGCCGCGAAGCCCAGCAAAAGCTTGGAGTTGCCGGTAACGATGGCAATGCCATTGACCGCTTCTCGGATCGAGAACTTCTCCTCGAACTCATGGGACTCCACATTGGGCAACATCGCCGTGTAAATGGCGGCGCAGAAGAATGTGAGACCATCGATCAAAATGCCCCAGACCGGGTCCCAGAAAATGATGAATACACCCAGCGTCGCGGGAAACAGCACAGCGACCAGGTTGTCGACAAAGTTCATCGCACCATTGCCCGCCACCAGTGCTTGCTTGGGCAGCAATTTGACGAGCAGTACCTGAGCACACGGACGGGAAAACCCAATGCCGATGCCAAATATCAGGTAGGCAAAGACCAGGTACCACCAAGGCGTACCGGAGACGATCAGCGCCACTGCGGCCAGTTGCGCAACACCCCTCGCCGTGTCGGTGTAAATCAGTACTTGCTTCGGCGACTTTCGATCCGCCAGCAAACCTCCGATCAGGGCCCCGATCACGGTCCCTACCCCGACTGCCGCCATGACAAAACCGAATACTTCTCCTCCGTAGCCGGTCCGGATAAGCGCTATCGGCAGTGCGGCCAGACAAATAGCGTCGCCGGCCATCGAAAGACTTTGGCCAATGAGCAACTTGCGAAAAGACGAGACGCTCAGCGCTTCGGTAATAAGGTGATAAGCGATCGGCGATAGAGATCATAAGCATTCCTCCTTGAGACCAGAGCAAAAAGATCGCAGCCTGCGGCAGCTCCTACAGGAGGCCGGTTCAGCCAGTGAGTCCAGCCAGATAGGCCCACGGATAAATCCCCCGTTCATGCCCATCGCTGAAGACCAGTTGCAGGCCATAGCCCTGGCGCGCAACTCGATAACCCGTAGACGTAAGGCCCAGCGTTCCTTACTCGAACAAAAAGGACGATCAAAAAAAACAAGACCTACCGTTCGTCGCCTTTCTAAAAAAATCAGCATTTGAAGAAAATAAAAATCCATAAAAAGTACAAAGCGCGCACTGACTCCGACAGAAGTATCTTACTCAACATAGCAAGATCATTTCTGTGTGCCGAAAACTAAAACACCGTTTCAAAAAGGAATTCCACGAATCCACATTTGAACCCACACCCACTAAAACCAAACCGAACCATTAAGCGTCCTAATCACATGTAGGAAACATCTTAAAAAACCATAAGAACCCCCCTACCACATCACTTGCACCCAACGCCAAAATCAACTAATCAATGCCAGACAGCAAACCACAAACGAAAGCGAACTGAAAAACAACAACCCCAGGGCGATACCATTCAATGACTAAAAATATTTTACCCAGAGCATTCTCCCTAACCTCCATATTCATCAAAGAACAACTAAAGGAGCCCATCGCCTTTTTCTGGATCATGATACCCCCTTGTGTAATGTTCTATTTTTTTGCAACAACCAGGCAAGACCCCAACTACCTCTCCAGCAATTACATTACAATTTCGGCATGGTTTTATGCCTACATCTCTTCAAGTGTCGCACTATTCGGATTCGCCTTTTACATAATCGGAAGAAGGGAAAGCGGATTCACTCGATCATTCATTTACTCCAGGGAATCAAAACTGATTTTTCTTTTATCGCACTTCATTGCATACTCGCTAATATCAATATCTTATTGCGCAACCTTTTACTTGACAACCAAGTTTCCATTTGGAAACTACGCCCTCGGTGAACTACTGAATCTGGCACTACGATTCTACATCTGCTTTATCATGTTTTGCGCTCTCGGGGCTGCCTTCTCATTGCTACCGATCAACTTTCAGAACTCGAACACTTTGCTTTCCATTTTTTCGTTCTGCATGTTGATCCTCGGAGTAATGAGTGCCAGCAGACCAAACCCCATCACCGACGCTTTGAACCTCGCAAACCCACTGACACTTGCAAGCCAAATAATGGAACAAGGCCTTGGCCCCAACAAACCCATCACAGCCGCAATCGTTCTTTTGTTTATTTTTGCACTGTACAGAACGTTCAAACACCTAAGAATCAATCCCGTATGGAGCCGGTACTGATGAAAAAATTCACGGCGCAGAACATTGACTTCTCCTATACAGACACTCCCCTCTTAACCCAAGCATCTCTTGAAGTTGCTCAAGGTGACATTGTCGGCATTCTGGGGCCCAACGGATCTGGAAAAACAACTTTTTTCGATATCGTCTGCGACCTTAAAAAAGCAAAATCCGGCTTCATAAAAAACGACTTCATTCGCTTTTTATACCTTTCCCAAATCATCTCCACGCCCCCACCGCTGCGCATGCGTGACATTTTTAAAATGGTATCGGCGCTGTCATCAAACGAGCCCATGACACAAGATAAAACCCTGAAAAAACTAAGTGCATGGAGCCCTGCGATAGTTGACCGATACCAAGATATGTGGAACAAAAAATCATCGCTGTGCAGCTACGGAGAGACACGCTGGTTCTTTACTCTTTCCCTTCTTTCAATTTCCGCAGACTTTGTAATTCTCGACGAACCTACTGCCGGCGTAGACCCGGAATTTCGTCACTATATTTGGCAATGTCTTCACGGCGCTGCCAGGGAGGGCACCGCCATTCTGGTTTCCTCGCACAATGTTGATGAAGTCATTAACCACTGTGATTATTTTTATATGATCAGCCAGAAATGCTTCAATCGCTTTAACAACGGCAGTGAGTTCATGCAAAAGTATGGAGTAAAGACTGTGGACGATGCGTTTATCCGGGCCGTTACTGAACCTGTATTCGCAACATAAACCACTGGAAGCGCACGGGGGAGCTGCCGCAGATCGCGACAACTCCCGAGGAATGGATTCGATTCAGTCGGTAAGTCCAGCCAGATACGCCCACGGATAAATCCCCCGCTCATGCCCATCGCTGAAGACCAGTTGCAGGCCATAGCCCTGCGGGTTCAGTTCGATTACCCGCACCCGGGCATCCACCATCGGCGCCATCCCCCGCAGACGAAAGGCCCGGCACTGCGAACATGGACACTGACGACGCAGTTCGGCGTGGTCCAGCCACTGTTCGCGGCCATCGGGCCAGTTCAATCGCAGCTGCTGCCTACCCTGCGAATTACCCACCGCCAGCGGGTTCATTGCAGTTGACTCAAGGCAATGCGCACAGCCTTGCGCACTTCCGGGTCGCCGTCGTGTTGCGCGGCCTGCAATGGCGCAATGGCCCGTGGGTCGTTCAGTTCGCCGAGGGCCAGCGCGGCTTCCTTGCGCAGGTTGCTGATGCGGTGGCCGAGGGTGTCGATCAGCGCTTCGAGCGCCGGTCCATAACGCAAGCGACCGAGGCTGCGGGTGGCGCGCAGACGCACCTGCCAGTAATCGTCGCCCAAGGCGTCGACCAGGGCCGGGCCGGCGTCGGGGTGGCCGACCTTGCCCAGGGTGGTGGCGGCTTCTTCGCGGACTTGCCAGGCATCGTCCCGCAAGGCCTGGCGCAGGGCCGGCAGCACCTGGGCGTCAGACGCCAGGCCCAACGCCCCGGTGGCGGCCCGCCGCACGTCGGTGTCCGGGTCAGCGCTGGCCAGTCGCGCCAGTGCCGGTAAGGCATCAAGCTGCTTGAGCCAGCCGAGTACGCCCAGCGCCTCGCGGCGCACGCTGGCGCTTTCATCGTCCAATGCCCGGGCCGCTGCATCGGCGGCATCGGGGCAGCGCAACTCGCGCAACGCCCGGAACGCGGCAATGCGTACGCCGCTGTCAGCGTGCCCGGTCCACGGCAGAATGACCCGGCCCGCCGCTTCGCTCTTGAGCAGGCTGAGGCTTTGCGCAGCGGCCGCCTGCACCGCCGGGGATGGATCCGTCAGGGCTTGGCACAAGGCTTCGACCACGGGCGCGTCCTCCCAGGCTTCCAGCAACCGGGCGGCTTCGGCGCGAACGTCTGCACTCGGGTCTTCGGCCAGTCGATCGATCAACCACTGCAGGCCGTCCGGCTCCTCGAGATCGGCCAGTTCGATCAGCGCGATCCGGCGTACGCCGGGGTCGTCATCGGTCAGGCGTGGTTGCAGGGCCAGAATGTCGTCGTTATCGGTTACATCGAATAGAGAGGTCATAGGGCAAATCGCGGCAGTTTGTTTTCAGGGGGAAGTCCGAGCGGGTTCAGGCGCGGCAGTTGCCGGCCGTCTTCGTGCCGCAGGAGTTCGAGGCAATGGCGCTTCAGATGCGAGAATTCAGGGCGGGTCATCAGTTCCGTGCTGCGCGGCCGGGGGAAGTCCAGGCGCAGGTCTTCGATGATTCGCCCGGGGCGCGAGCTCATGACCAGCAAGCGGTCGGCGAGGAACAGCGCTTCGTCGATGTCATGGGTGACAAACACCACGGTGGTGCGGATGCGCGTCCAGATGTCCAGCAGCAGTTCCTGCATGTTCAACCGGGTCAGGGCATCGAGGGCACCGAAGGGCTCGTCCATCAGCAACAGGCGCGGACGGTTGACCAGCACCCGGGCGATTTCCACCCGCTGCTGCATGCCGCCGGACAGTTGGTCGGGCCAGCGCCCGGCAAAACCTTCGAGGCCCACCAGGGCGAGGATTTCATCCGCCGCCTTGAGCCGTTCGACCTTGCCGACGCCACGCATTTTCAGGCCGAACGCCACGTTGTCACGCACCGTGCGCCAGGGAAACAGCGTGTGCTGCTGGAACACCATGCCCCGTTGTGGTGATGGCCCCGACACCGGCGCGCCATCCACGCTCAAGCTGCCGATGCGCGGTTGCAGGTGGCCGGCCAGCGCCCCGAGCAAGGTGGATTTACCGCAACCGGACGGCCCGAGGATGCACACGAACTGCCCCGGTTCGATCTGGCAGTCGAGGCCCTGCACCGCTTCGAAAGCCCCATGGCCCTCGCCCAGGCTGATCGACAACCCACGGATATCGATACGTCCTTCCAGGTGTTGAAAAACGCTCATCAGGCTTTTCCTCGTGGTCGATGCCAAGGCGTGAACAGCCCGCCCAGACGCTTGATCAACAGGCTGCTGCCCATGCCGAGCACGCCGATCAGCAGCATGCCGACGACGATGTCGGCGTAGTTCTGGATGGTGTAGGACTCCCAGGTGTAATAGCCGATGCCGAATTGGCCGGAGATCATTTCCGCCGTCACCAGGCAGAACCACGAGGTGCCCATGCCGATGGCCAGGCCGGTGATGATGCTCGGCGCCGCGCCCGGCAGAACGACCTCCAGCAGGATGGCCTGGCGCCCTGCCCCGAGGCTTTTCGCCGAGGCGATCAGCCGTGGGTCGACACCTTCGACGCCATGCACGGTGTTGAGCAGGATCGGGAACAGGGCGCCGGTGAAGGTGATGAACACCATCGACAGTTCCGACGAGGGAAACATCAGGATCGCCAGGGGAATCCAGGCCACGGCCGGAATCGGCCGCAGGACTTCCAGGGGCGGCAGCAACAGATCTTCGGCCCATTTCGAGCGGCCGATGGCCAGCCCCAGGGCGACGCCTATGATCAGCGCCGCGAGGTAGCCGGCGAATACCCGCCCGAGGCTGCTGCCCAGGTGCTGGGCGAGTTTGCCCGAGTCGCCGAGGCCAAGGGCGGCTTCAATGACCGCCAAGGGTGTCGGGACGTTGGCGAAGGTCACCAGGCCGAGGTTCCAGTGGTGGCTGGCGGCGAGTTGCCAGAACAGCAGGCAGAGCAGCAGTGAAGCGGCTCTGGGGATCCAGCGAGAATATGATCGGTACACAATTTTTCCTCTCAACCCACCTCCTGTAGGAGCGAGCTTGCTCGCGAAGAACGCCAACGATTACGCGCTCTGTCTGACGGATCGCGTTGTCCGGACGTTTTTCGCGAGCAAGCTCGCTCCCACAGGAGATCAGTGGTGTTTGGGGGTTAGCGAGCGGCAACAGCCTGGGTCGTGGCATCGGTGAAGTCGAATACTTTGCCGCCCTGGGCCGTGGCGAACTGTTGGGCCTGGCCTTTAAGCAGGAACGCGCTCAGCCGCCCTTTCCCGTCGGTGGCAAACCACGCCTGATCCGCCAGCAGCTTGATCCCGCTGTCGCTGGCCTGGGTGTACACCGCGCGGATGTTCTTGCCTTCCTGTTTCAACGCCGTCAGCGCGGTAAATGCCGACTCCGCCGAGGCGTACTGACGGACCTTCGGCTCGCCACGCACCCAGATTTCCGCCACATGGCTGAAGTCGGTGATGGCTTTGCCGCTTGCCGCATCGACGGCCTTGAGCGGCGTCTGCTGGTAATTCCCAAGCTGCGCGCTGTAGTCCAGGTTCGAGGCTTTGAAGGCGGCACGGATGTACTGGTCGTCGATGAAGGTGTTGAGATCGAGACCGCGATCGGCCTTCTTCAACAGCTTGAGGGTATCGATGGCGGTTCCCACGGCCTGACGGTATTCCGGCTTCCAGCTCAGGTCGCGGGTCTGCACGCCGAGGGGGCCATGGAACAGGTAGTTGACCTCGGCATCGACCCCGGTGACCTTGGCGATCAACTCGCTGTATTTCTCCGGTTCAGCCGCCAGCAACTGGTTGGCTTCGATGCTCGCCCGCAGGTAGGCGACGACGATTTCCGGGTACTTTTTCGCATAGGCCTGATCCACCAGCGCACCGTGGAAGGTCGGCGCATCGGCCTGGGAGCCGTCATAGATCTTGCGGGCGAAACCACGGCTGGGGAACAGCTCGGCGAAGGGTACGAAGTCGGCATGAGCATCGATCTTGCCGGCCTGCAACGCGGAGCCGGCGACTTCCGGCGGCTGGGCGATGATGTTCACGTCCTTGAGCGGGTCCCAGCCCTGGGCCGCGACGGCGCGCAGCAGCATGCCATGGGCGGTGGAAGCGAACGGCACGGAAATGGTCTTGCCCTTGAGTTCGGCCAGCGACTGCACGCCCGATGCACTCGGCACCACGATGCCGTTGCCACTGCCCTTGGTGCTGCCCGACAACACGCTGATGAACAGGCTGTGCTTGCCCGCCGTTTCGAAGGCCACGCCGTTGAACGCACCGGGGAAATCGGCCATGGCGCCGAAGTCGAGTTTGCCGGCGACCATCTCGTTGGTCAGCGGTGCGCCGCTGGTGAAGTTTTTCCACTGCACGTCATATTGGGCGTCTTTGTAGGGGCCGTCGTGGGGCAGGTATTTGTCCAGCAGGCCGAGCTCGCGAATCAACAATCCGCCGGCGGCGCAGTTGATGGTGGTGTCCTGGGTGCCGATGGCAATGCGGATGGTTTCGGCCGAGGCCGACAGGGTGAAGGAAGCCAGTACCAGACCGGCCAAAGCTGCACGCAACATCATGAGTGTTTCCCCTCGAATCATTTATTGGATGTTCGTCTCCGCCACGATCAGGGCGTGGTGGGAAACGAGGGGTGTTCTGGATCAGGCGTCCGGTGGTTGCCGGATGGCTTTTTGGGTTGTCAGGGCGGGCCTCATCGCTGGCAAGCCAGCTCCCACAGGTTTCTCTGGTATCTGCAAAATCAAGGCTCACCACAAATCCCTGTGGGAGCTGGCTTGCCAGCGATGGCGTCCTGTCAATCAGCGCAATAAATAAGGGATCTCCACTTTCACCGCCCCGGTCGGGCAATCCTTTTCACAGGGCATGCAGTACCAGCATTCGTCGAACGCCATGTAGGCCTTTTGCGTAGCCGGGTTGATCGCCAGCAGGTCCATCGGGCAGACGTCGACGCACACGGTGCAGCCTTTGTGGGCGATGCATTTGTCTTCATCGACCGTGACCGGTGCGTTGGAGCGGAAGAAGATTTCCTGGGGTTGGTAAGCCATGTTCGGTCTCTCTCGGGTTGTCGGCATCAAGCTGCATCGGCACCGACCCGCAGCCGGTGGTAGGCCTGCATCTCGTCGGCATCCAGCGGGATGATGTAAGGCTCGACGGCTTTCCTGAAACTGCTCATCAAACCGTTTTCGTCCTTCTTCAAGTGGCAATGGCAGAACCAGTCGCGGTCGTTGCGTTGCGGGTGATCGACGCGATGGTGGTAAAGCCCCCAGCGGCTTTCGGCGCGGAACAATGAAGCGCGGGCGGCCATTTCGGCGCAGTCGCGGATCATGCTGACTTCCATGGCACGCATCAGTTCGTGGGCGTTGTGGGCCTTGATCTGGTCGAGGTCGCGCTGGATGTCGCTGAAGCGTTGCAGGCCGATCTGCATCTTCTTTGTCACTTTCGGCGGTTGCAGGTAGTCGTTGACGAAGCGCCGCAGCTTGTACTCGACCTGGGCCGGTGGCAGGCCGTGTTCGCGGTCCAGCGGTGCATAGACCCGCTGTTTTTCGCTTTCGATCTGCGCGGCATCCAGCGCGGAAAACTCACGCCCGTCGACAAAATCCGCCGCGTTGTTGCCGGCAAACCAGCCATAGGTGAACGCACCGAGCATGTAGTTGTGCGGCACCGCCGCCATGTCCCCCGCCGAGTACAAGCCCTTGACCGAGGTCTCGGCCTTCTCGTTGACCCACACCCCCGACGCCGAATGCCCACTGCAAAAGCCGATTTCCGAGATGTGCATCTCAACCATCTGCGTGCGGTAGTCGGTGCCGCGATTGGTATGGAACTGGCCACGGCTCGGACGCTCGTTGCTGTGCAGGATCTCTTCGATGTTCTGGATGGTTTCCTCGGCCAGGTGATCGAGCTTGAGGAACACCGGGCCGTTGCCGCTTTCCAGCTCCTGATGGAACTCCCACATCATCTGCCCGCTCCAGTAGTCGCACTCGATGAAGCGCTCGCCCTTGTTGTTGGCGGTGTAGCCACCCAGGGGACCGGTGACGTAGGCGCAGGCCGGGCCGTTGTAATCCTTGATCAGCGGGTTGATCTGGAAGCATTCCAGGTTCGCCAGCTCGGCCCCGGCGTGGTAGGCCATCGAGTAGCCGTCGCCGGCATTGGTCGGGTTTTCGTAGGTGCCCATCAGGTAGCCCGAGGACGGCAGACCCAGGCGTCCGGCGGCGCCGCAGGCGAGGATCACCGCCTTGGCCTTGATCACATGGAAGTCCGCCGTGCGGCAGTCGAAACCCATCACGCCGTTGACCGCGCCCTCCTCGTCCGTCAGCAATCGGGTGCAGACCAGCCGATTGGTGATGCTCACCCGCGCGCGCTTGAGCTGGCGGTACAGGACTTTCTTGATGTCGTGCCCCTCCGGCATCGGCAACACGTAAGCGCCCATGTGGTGGACTTTTTTCACCGCGTAGTCGCCGGTTTCGTCCTTCTCGAACTTCACGCCCCAACGGTCCAGTTGCTCGATCGTCTCGAAGCTGTGGGTGGCATAGGCGTACACCGCCGCCTGGTTGACGATGCCGTCGTTGGCGATGGTGATTTCCTTGGTGTACTGCTCCGGTGTCGAGTGGCCGGGAATGATCGCGTTGTTCAGGCCGTCCATGCCCATGCTGATCGCGCCGCTGCGCTTGACGTTGGCCTTGTCGATCAACAACACCCGCAGGTCGCGGTTGCGTTCCTTGGCCTTGATCGCCGCCATCGGCCCGGCGGTGCCGCCGCCGATCACGACGATGTCGTATTCCTGCTCCAACGTGCTGCGCGTCATGCCTGCTCCCCTTTTTGCCGGTCGATCCGCAGGCGGTACTGGAAGGCATCGCCACGGTAGTAAAGGTGTTCGAAGTCCACTGGCCGGCCTTCGGCGTCGTGGGTCAGACGCTCGATGCGCATGATCGGCGAGCCAGGTTCGACGTTCAGTGCCTGGGTCAGGTCGCTGTCGGCCAGTACCGCATCGATGGCCAGGTCAGCGTGACCGAGTGCCAGGCCGCAGTCGTTTTCCAGGATCAGGAAAATGTCGCGGGTGACCAGATCGGCCTTTTCCAGACGCTCGCCAACGGCCTTGGGCAGGTAGGTGATTTCCAGGGAAATCGGCTCGCGATTGATCAGGCGCACCCGCTTGATCTGCGCCACGATCTCGCCTTCCTCGACCTGCAAACGCTCGGCGACAAGCTTGTCGGCTGCAATGAATTTGAAGCTGCGCAGGCGGTTGATCACCTCATAGCCGCGACCGGTCATGGACTCGGCCAGGCCTTGCAGGGTGCTGACGTTCTGGAAGGTTTTCGGCTTGGCGACGAAAGTGCCCTTGCCGTGGATCTTGAAGATCAGCCCTTCCTTTTGCAGGTCACCCAAGGCCTGGCGCACGGTGATGCGGCTGACCTTGAACAAGGCGCCAAGCTCGCTTTCGGAAGGCATCTGGCTGTCTTGCGGGTATTGGCCGTCGAGGATGCGGGCGCGCAGCACGTCTCGCAGCTGGGTGTGCAGCGGGACGCTGCTCAGGGATAGAACGTTATCGGGCATGGCAGATCACTTGTTATAACGAGTTATGACGTGATCTTAGAGAGGTTATGACACGCTTGAGAAATACCGAATGCGCATAAGGTTAGATTCACCACCGTCCCTGTGGGAGCGAGCCTGCTCGCGAAAGCGGTGTGTCAGCCAACAACATATTGCCTGACACAATGTCTTCGCGAGCAGGCTCGCTCCCACAGGGGACTATGTTTTGGTCTGAAGGATCAGTGGCGCTTGAGAATCCGGTCCATCACCCAATCAGTCTTCAGCGCCTCTGCGGCTACCGCCGGATGCTGCGCCTCACCACGAATATGCGCATTCATGCCCAACACGTGGTGCCACTGAATGTGCGCGTGATGCTCGATGGTCAGGCTGAGGTTTTCGTCGGCGTGCAACTCGACCGGGTGCTCATCGAACACTGAAAAAGTGATCCGGCCTTGACTGCCAATCACTTCGACCCGGTCTTCGCGGCGATCGGCGACGAAGTTCCAGCAGCCCATCCCCAGTGCCCCGCTGGCAAACCGCCAAGTGGCGCTGACGGCATCTTCGGCCGCGTACAAACCGGCCTGCCGTGCAGTGAGCCCGGCGACTTCGACGATATCGCCGAACAGGTACTGGAACAGGTCCAGGCCATGGCTGGCCAGATCGGCGAAGTAGCCACCACCGGCAATCGCCGGATCGGTACGCCAGTTGTTCGCGCCACCCAGATCCGCTGCCGACGGGGCTTTGGTGAGGGTCCAGCTCAAGTGCCGGACCTCGCCGATCCGCCCCTCCTCCAGCCATTGCCGCACTTGCCGGAAGCGTGGCAGCGAACGCCGGTAATAGGACACGAACAGATGCAACCCGGCATCGGCAAACACCTGCTGCATCTCGCGACTTTGCCCGGCGTTGAGCGCCATCGGTTTCTCGACGCAGCAATGCTTGCCGGCGGCGGCCACCTGCAAGGCATAGGCGTGATGGCTGTCGGGCGGTGTGGCGATGTACACGGCGTCGACTTCGGGATCGTTGATCAGCGCATGCGCATCGGTATAAACCCTCGCGATGCCGTGGCGCGCGGCGTAGTCGGTGACGGCTTCCAGGCGCCGCCCCATCACCGCCACCAGCGCCGATCCGGGAGCCTTGTAGAAGGCCGGTGCGCTTTTGCGTTCAGCGACACTGCCACAACCGATCATGCCCCAGCGCACCAGGTTCATAGGCTCTCCTTGCCGTTCAGTCGATACGCAATGCACGCAGGTCCAGTCGACCGTCCTTGAGCGGCGGGCACCAGTAGTAGCCACCGGTGACCGGACGGCTGATGCGGTACAGGCCGTCGGTGATGCCGTCTTCCAGGCCACTCATGCGCCGCAGTTGGGCTTCGAAGGCGTCGAGGGAGAAGCCGAAGGCCAGGAACATCAGGCCGGCACGGTCACCTTCGATCCACGGCATCGAGCGGCGCACCACGAAGGCCTCGGGCGCAAAACTTTCCTGGGCGGTGCGTTTGACGTGGGCGGAAACCGGCGCATCGTCGATCTCTTCGTTATCGCTCAGGCGACGGCCCATGATGTTGTCTTTCTCATCCGCCGACAGCCCATGGAAACCTTTCAAGTCATGCTGCCACTGCTGGATCGCGGCGAAGCTGCCACCCACCAGGCCGTCCGCGCCTTCAGCCACCAGTGCAGCAGCCACTGCGGCTTCGTCATGCGGGTTCTCGGTGCCATCTTCGTAGCCGGTCAGGTCATGGCCGGTCATGTGGCGGAAGGTTTCGTTCATCTGCACCAGGCGCAACGCCGGGGCCAGTGCCGCTGTGATGGCGTTGCTGCGGTTGAGCAACTCGCCACGGTCCTCACCGTGCAGCCAGCACCAGAGCGCGTGTTGGGTCGACGGATTGTCGACGCCGACGCCCGTCAGCGCCGGGAACGGCCGCAGACCTTCGATCTGCCCGTCCAGCGCCTTGACCAGGGACTCGCCGAAGCCGGCCACCACCGACTTGCCGTCCACCAGCCCTTGCAGGTTATCGAGCGCAGCCGGCAGTGCAGCGGCGGATTCGAGCGCGAAGAACATATGGCGGGCTTGAGGCGGAACGGGGGTGGCGAGAATGCCCGGCTGGTAATGACTCATATGAACTCCTTGAAAAAGAGCATGGAGTTTAACCGGTGTGTGAGGTTTTGTGTGCCGTCGGAGGCCAGGAACCTGTGGCAAAGGGGCTTCGGTGGTAAGTGGACTAATATGGCAAGTGGCTTCTGTGGCGAGGGGGCTTGCCCCCGTTGGGCTGCGAAGCAGCCCCAAAACCTGCAGCTTCGGTATGACTGGAAATGTAGGGGGAGCGCTGCGCGCTCCAACGGGGGCAAGCCCCCTCGCCACAGAAGCCCACTCACCACAGAAGTCCACCCACCACAAAAGCTCCTACCAATGCCAGGCGGGCGGGTTGAGGGCATTAGGGGCCAACAAGGGGCGCTTCTGAGGCCATGACGCAGGGCACCGATAAACCCGCGGACGGCAAAAACGCTGAGATGAGTCATGACAAGGGTTGCTGAGGTCTGCTAAAACGATTCATCAGTGCATCACCCAATCCAGAGGGGTAACGACATGACCACAGCCAATATTCTCCAGAACCTGTTCCCGAGCCCCGCCGACGTCCCGGAAAAGTATCGCCTTGAAGGCCAGACCGAACAGCGTGAGTACCTGGTCGATGGCGTCCTGAGAACCTGGAACGGGCCACTGGCCCAAGTCCGCAGCCCGGTGTACTTGACCGGTGCCAACGGCGACGAGCAAGTGATCCTTGGCAGCACGCCGCTGCTCGATGCCGACACCGCATTGACCGCCCTCGACGCTGCCGTGCGCGCCTACGACCGCGGCCAGGGATTGTGGCCGACCATGCGCGTGGCCGAGCGCATCCAGCACGTCGAAACCTTCCTCGGGCGCATGCGCGAGCAGCGCGACGCCGTGGTCAAGCTGCTGATGTGGGAAATCGGCAAGAACCTCAAGGACTCGGAAAAGGAGTTCGACCGCACCTGCGACTACATCGTCGACACCATCAACGCGCTCAAAGAGCTCGACCGCCGCTCCAGCCGTTTCGAACTGGAACAGGACACCCTCGGCCAGATCCGCCGTGTGCCGCTGGGCGTCGCCCTGTGCATGGGGCCTTACAACTATCCATTGAACGAAACCTTCACCACGCTGATCCCGGCGCTGATCATGGGCAACACCGTGGTGTTCAAACCGGCGAAACTCGGCGTGCTGCTGATTCGCCCGCTGCTGGAAGCCTTCCGCGACAGCTTCCCGGCCGGAGTGATCAACGTCATCTATGGCAGCGGCCGCGAGACGGTCAGTGCGCTGATGGCCAGCGGCAAGATCGACATCTTTGCCTTCATCGGCACCAACAAGGCCGCCAGCGACCTGAAAAAACTCCACCCCAAGCCCCACCGCTTGCGCGCGGCGCTGGGCCTGGATGCGAAGAACCCGGGCATCGTCCTGCCGGAAGTGGATCTGGACAATGCGGTCAGTGAAGCGGTGACCGGTTCGCTGTCCTTCAATGGCCAGCGCTGCACCGCCCTGAAGATCCTGTTTGTCCACGAAGACGTGGTCGAGTCCTTCATCGACAAATTCAATGCCAGGCTCGCCAACCTCAAGCCCGGCATGCCCTGGGAAAGTGGCGTAGCCCTGACGCCCCTCCCGGAATCGGGCAAGGTCGACTACCTGCATGCCCTGGTGGCAGATGCCGAGAGCAAAGGCGCCAGGGTGGTCAACCCCAACGGCGGCGAGGCCCGGGCGTCGTTCTTCTACCCGGCGGTGCTGTACCCGGTCACACCGCAGATGCGGGTTTATCAGGAAGAACAGTTCGGCCCGGTCATCCCCATCGTGCCGTACCGTCATCTGGATACCGTGATCGACTACGTATTGGAGTCGGACTTCGGCCAGCAGTTGAGCATCTTCGGCACCAATCCGGTGGCGGTCGGCCGGCTGGTGGACACTTTTGCCAACCAGGTCGGGCGCATCAACCTCAATGCCCAATGCCAGCGTGGCCCGGACACCTACCCCTTCAATGGTCGCAAGAACTCGGCCGAAGGCACCCTGTCGGTGCATGACGCACTGCGGGTGTTTTCGATCCGCACGCTGGTGGCCACCAAGTTCCAGGAGACCAACAAGGACCTGATCAGCGAGATCATCAGTGGCCGCAGTTCGAGCTTCCTGACCACCGACTACATCTTCTGAGGAGAGCCAGCCTGAGTACATCCAGAGCCGATCGACTGCCACCGCTGCTGCGCCGATTGCTGCGTCCGTTGCTGGACCCGTACCGGCGCTACCGCCACGCCCGGGTGATCCATGCGGTGCGGGTGTCGCTCGGCTTGCTGGCGACGATCCTGCTGACCACCGGGATCAAACTGCCCCACGGCGAATGGGCGTCGGTGACCATGCTGGTGGTGATCGGCGGCTTGCAGCACCACGGCAACATCGGCAAGAAAGCCGCCGAGCGTGCCATCGGCACCTTGATCGGCGCCGGTGTCGGCCTGGCGTTGGTGGCACAACAGGCCTGGCTCGGAATGCCCTGGCTGACCTATTTCGCGATGTCGGTGGTCTGCGGGTTCTTCTCGTATCACGCCATCGGCAAGGGCGGCTACACCGCACTGCTGTCGGCGATTACCGTGTTCATCGTCGCCGGGCATGGCGACAACCCGGTCACCGATGGCTTGTGGCGCGGGGTGGATATCCTGATCGGCATTGCCCTGGCCCTGGCGTTTTCCTTCGCCCTGCCGCTGTACGCGGTGTATTCCTGGCGCTACAACCTGGCCGATGCCCTGCGTGATTGCGCGAAAGTCTACGGGCGCATCATTGACGGCCAGGCCATCACCGCCGACGAACACCTCAAACTCATGACGCGCCTGAATGCGGCGATGGTGCAACTGCGCTCACTGATGCCGTCGGTGTCCAAGGAAGTGAAGATTTCCATGACCGAGCTCGATGCCATCCAGCGCAACCTGCGCATGTGCGTCAGCACCCTGGAAATCCTTGGCAATACCCGACCGGATGCCAATGACCCCGAGGCCATGACGCTCCTGCAAACGGCATTGAACGCCGAGCATCGCCAGATCCGCGTGCAATTGATCGGCATGGCCCGGGCGTTGAAATCAGGCGCCGTCCAGCGCCTCGATCGGCCCATGGAGGTGCCGCTGGTCAGCCTCGATGCGCCGGTCTACAACACACTGGACGGCTATCGCCTGCTGACCCGACAACTGGCTGCCAACATCGGCGAGATGCGCCAGCGCCTGGCCAGGAACGCGCCGCGCTGGAACATCTGACGCCGGCGAAGCGGGTTACGGCGTCACCGTGCGCCGAAACTTCAGCGACCAGCCTTGCTGCATACCGGCGGCGGCCAGCAAAATCGCCGCGACGCCGATCCATTGCAGTGGCTCCAGACGATGGCCGAAGGCAAACCAGTCGACGAAAATCGCCGCGATCGGATAGATGAAGGACAGCGCCCCCGTCAGCGCAGTCGGCAGTTTTTGAATGGCGCCGTACAGCAACACATACATCACACCGGTGTGCACCATGCCCAGTGTCACCAGGCTGGCCCATGCGCTCGGCGCCTGCGGCAGTGTCGAAAGATTCGCCAATGGTGCGAGCAACAACACGCCGGTGCTGACCTGGATCAGCGCAATCAGGTGCGGTGGCGTACCCGTCAAACGCTTGATGATCAGCGCGGCAATCGCATAGAGAAACGCCGCGCCCAGTGCCAGGGCAATGCCCGTCAGGTAATCGCTGCCGCTCTCGCCCTGGCTGCCATGAGCACTGACGATGGCCAGCATCCCGAGAAACGACACGCCCAGCCATAGCATTTTCTGCGCGGTGATCTTTTCGTTGAGAAACAGCGCCGCCAGCCCGACCAGCATGAACGGTTGAACGTTATAGACGGCGGTGCCGATGGCAATCGACGCCCGGGAATAGGACGCGAACAACAACACCCAGTTACCGACGATCGCCACCCCGCTGAGCACGGCGAGCAAAAACGTGGTGCGGGTCAGAATGCCGGGGCGCAGAAAGCCGAAGGCGGCGCAAATCAGCAGCAAGGTGCCGGCACCGAACAGGCAGCGCCAGAACACCACATCCAGCACCGGTTGCCCGGACACCAGCACGAACCAACCGATGGTGCCGGAGATCAGCATGGCGGCCGTCATTTCAAACGAACCGCGGCGTAGGGTTTTGTCCATCATCAGACTCCTGTGTTTGTGGCCAAAGTATGCCAATGCACCACAGCGCCACTCCATAGCAAAAAGCAGGCTAAACTCTGAATCTGCCTTTTTTATAAAGGCGGTTTTGAAAAAATGCCTAACAGAGGGTTTCGCCATGACCGATGACATCGACCAAGTGCTGATCACGGCCCTGATGCAAGACTCGCGACGCTCGCTCAAGGCCCTGGCGCAAATCAGTGGCCTGTCCTCCCCCAGCGTCGCCGAGCGCCTGCGCCGCCTGGAAGAGCGCGGCGTGCTCAAGGGCTACACCGTTGAAATCGACCCGAAAAGCTTCGGCTATCAACTCCAGGCCATCGTGCGTATTCGCCCGTTGCCGGGCCAGTTGCAAGAGGTGGAGCGGCAAATCATGGCCATTCCCGAATTCACCGAGTGCGACAAGGTGACCGGCGACGACTGTTTCATCGCACGCCTGCACGTGCGCTCGATGGAGCAACTGGACACCCTGCTCGACCGCCTCAACACCCACGCTGAAACCAACACGGCCATCGTCAAGAAAACCCCGGTCAAGCGCCGGTTACCGCCCATGGCGTGAGTGATATTTGTTTCAGGCTGCAGTAGATTGATGGTTTCCGGCGAAGGATTGACGGTATGAAAACTCAGGCAATGCTACTGGTGGCTATGATGCTTGCGGGTTGCGGCACGATTCAGACGGTTGTGCGCAGTGATGAAGTAGCGTCGAAAAGTCTCAAGGAACAAAAGAGTTACTGCGGCGCGGTACCGCGAATCTACAGCGGCGTGACCTACGACTTTTGCATGCTGAACGCGCCCCTCGAAGAGGGTCGGGATGCACAGATACATGGCCCCGCCCCCGCCGTCGTGCTGCTTGACGTGGTCGTGTCCGGGGCGATGGACACCTTGCTGCTGCCATACACCATCTACCGCCAGCAAGCTGACGGCAGCATTGTCATTACCGAGTAACCCTGGTTTCCAGGCAATAAAAAACCCGCCTGAGCGGGTTTTTTACTTCAAGGCCGACGATCAGTCATCACGGCTCATGATGCCGAACAACTGCAACAGGCTGACGAACAGGTTGTAGATCGATACATACAGGCTGATGGTGGCCATGATGTAGTTGCGCTCACCGCCGTGAATGATGGCGCTGGTCTGGAACAGAATGCACACCGAGGAGAACAGCACGAAACCTGCGCTGATCGCCAGTTGCAGGCCGCTGATCTGGAAGAACAGGCTCGCCAGCGTCGCACCCAGCAGCACAAAGAAGCCTGCCGTGATGAAACCGCCGAGGAAGCTCATGTCCTTGCGGGTAATCAGCACATAGGCCGACAGGCCACCGAACACCAGCGCGGTCATCGCGAAGGCCGAGCTGACCACTTCAGCGCCGCCCTGCATACCCAGGTAACGGTTGAGGATCGGACCAAGCAGGAAACCCATGAAACCGGTCAGGGCAAATGCCGACACCAGGCCCCAGGCGGAATCACGGAGTTTGTTGGTGAGGAAGAAAAGACCGTAGAAGCCGATCAGCACCACGAAGATATTCGGGTAGCCAACACGCATCTGCTGGGCAACGTAGGCCATCACACCACTGAATGCGAGGGTCAGGGCGAGCAAGCCGTATGTGTTGCGCAGGACGCGGCTAACCTCTAGCTGCTCAGCCTGCACGCTGTTATTAACTGCGTAATCCTGTTCGCGCATGGCGACACTCCTGTTGGTTTGAAACGTTCAGTCGCAAAGATCATAACAGACACTCTGTAACTAGCTATGCAGAGAGTTTGACAGTGTGTTTCATTCAGGTATTATGGCGCCCGCAACGCAAACGGAGGTGTGGCCGAGTGGTTTAAGGCAACGGTCTTGAAAACCGTCGACTGTAACAGGTCCATGAGTTCGAATCCCATCGCCTCCGCCATCTTTATACGACAAAGCCCTGATTATTCAGGGCTTTGTCGTTTCTGGGGTTTGGTAAAGTTTCCCAGCCCACACTTCAGCCCACTTCTTTGCAGCAGCCAAACTGGCAGATGCCCAAGCGTAACGATACAAGCGTTGCCCCCCCTGACTCCCCCCCCAAAAAAAAGACGGCCCGAAGGCCGCCAAAGTACTGCATGGAGTTAGTTTGCGGATGGCTGCGCAGGATGCTTGCCGGCGTGCACCGGCGGTAGCAGCCATGCCGCCAGTGCCGGTAGCAACAGGATGGCGCCCCAAACGTTGACCAGGAACATGAACGCCAACAGCACGCCCATGTCGGCCTGGAACTTGAGGGTGGAAAACACCCATGTGGACACGGACACCGTCATTGTTATTGCGGTGAACAACGAGGCAGTGCCACGCTGCTTCAGCGCTTCGACAAACGCCTGACGCAGGTCTGAATGACGTGAATGCATTTCGTGCTTGATCCGCTCGAACAGGTAAATGCCGTAATCCACGCCGACCCCGACGCCCAGTGCCACCACCGGTAGCGTGTTGACCTTGAGACCAATGCCCAGCCATGCCATCAACCCGTTGCACAGCACCGTGACCAGCGCCAGTGGAAGAATGATGCACAGGGTGATACGCAGCGAGCGAAAGCTCAGCAGGCAGAGTAAGGTCACCGAGCCGAAAAGCGCGAGGTTCACCCACTTGTCCGCCGCCTCGACCGCCTCATTGGTCGCGGCCATTACCCCGACATTGCCACTGGCCAGTTGAAAACGGAGGTCATCGCCGTCGTGGGTTACCTTGAACGCCTTGATCCGTTCGATGATGTTGCTGATAGTCGAGGCCTGGTGATCTTCGGTGTACAGCGAGATCGGCATGGCACTGCAGGTGGAGTTCATCAGTTCATTGCCAAGGCGCGTAGCGAACCCCACGCCTTGGGCAATTTGCGCCTGCTCCTCGGGAATGGTGCGCCATTTGATGAAGGTTTCCGCGTAGCCCTGGGTGATCTGCCCGACATAGCCCGCCAGCCCTCGCACCGTACCGACACCCGGGGTCTGCTTCATCTCGAATTCGAAATCTTCGACTTTGCCCAGAATGTTGCGATCAACACAGGGCGACTCGTTGCCCTTTGCCTCAACCACCACCTGCAACAGGTCAACGCCGATGGCGAAGTTACGGGTGACCATCGCCACGTCCTGGTTATAACGCGAATCGGCACGCAGCTCCGGGACACCCTGCCCCGTGTCTCCCACCTTCAACTTTCCCGCCTGCCACATGCCGACACCGAGCAGAACCACCGCAATCAGGATGACCGGCACACTGCCCTTGCGGGTTGCCAATCCCCCCAGGTGCTCCCACAACCAGTCCCCAGAGGTTTCCTTGCCCCGCAGGCGCTCGGCATCCTTGGCCGAAATGCGCATGTAAGACAGCAGGATCGGCAACAGCAGTTTGTTGGTGAGGATCATCAGGCTGACCCCCAACGTCGCGGTGATGGCCAGTTCCCGCACCATCTCGATCTGCACGAAGGCGATTACCAGAAACCCCAGTGCATTGGCCAGCAGCGCCATGGCACCTGGAATGAAGAGTTTCTGGAAGCAATTGCGCGAAGCGGTAATGCTGTCGTGACCATGCAACACTTCCAGTTTCCAGGCGTTGGTCATCTGCACCGCATGGGAGACACCAATGGAGAAAATCAGGAACGGCACCAAAATCGACATGGGGTCGAGGGCCAACCCCAACAGCGGCAGTAGACCCAGTAGCCATACCACCGGGACCATGGCGCAAACCAATGCCCAGGACGTCAGCATCAGCGAGCCGCAATACCAATAAAGCAACAGTGCGGTGATCACGAACGCCACGGCGAAGAACAGCAGCACCCCGGCGGCACCGTCTGCGATATCCCCGGTCGACTTGGCGAAACCAATGATGTGCACACTGACGCCATCTTTTTCGTGCTTGGCGCGAATCGCCTCCAGGGACTGGCTGACCGCTTGCAGATCCAGGCGCAAGCCTGTCTCCGGGTCCACTTCCTGCAAGTTCGCCACCACCATGGCGGCGCTCAAGTCATTGGAGACGATACGGCCGACCCAATCGGACTTCAGCACATTTTCGCGCACCGCCTTCAGTTGCTCTGGAGTACCGGAGAAGTCGGCCGCAACAATGTTGCCGCCCCTGAAGCCGTCTTCTACCACCTCGTTGTAGCGCACATTGGAGGTGAACAACGAAGTGACCGAGCTACGCTCGACGCCCTTGATGTAGAAAACTTCCTCGGTGACCTGATGCAAGCTCTCCATGAATCCGGGGTCGAAGATCTCGCCCTTTTCGTTCTTCAACGCCAGCAATACTTTGTTGGCGCCGCCGAAAACCGACTGATACTTGAGAAAGGACTGCATGTACTCATGCTGCAGCGGGATCATCTTGGAAAAGCCCGCCTCCACACGCAGCCGTGTGGCGGTGAAGGTAAACAGCAGCGTCAATAGAATGAAAAAAATCAGAAGCGGGCGACGCAAGTGAAAAATCCACCAGGACACCTGACCGACCAGACTACGGGAGAAGTGGTGGCGGTCGAGCACCTGAACGTCGCCCACAAGCTCGAGCCCCTGATTGTCGTGGTACTTACTCATAGAAACCTCAATTGGCTGTCGCTTGCGTCAAGCTCAGAGACTGAACACCGGCATCGCCCACGGCCAGGGCACCGCCGGGCACCGCAACTATCTGCGAGAGCCCGCCACGGGCGGCGTGACTCAGCTCAAAGCTTTTGCCATCGTCGTTACTCAGTGCCAGCAGTCCGGCATTGCCGACCAGGGCGATACGCCCGTCAGACAAAACCTGCCCCCCTTGCAGTGCAACCTTGGCGTCCAGGGGAATCAGCTGCCAGGTATCTCCCTGATCGTTTGAGCGATACAGATTGCCGCGCATGCCGAAAGCCAACAGCGCACCACTTGGCGTCTGCAGTCCGCCAAAAAAAGAACCCTCGTAAGGGGATTGCAACGCGTCCCAGTTCAGCCCCAGGTCACGCGAGCGCAGCAAGGTGCCGGACTCGCCGAAAAGGAACAGGTCACCACCGACCTTCAGCACTTTGGCGATGTGCCGATCAAAGTCCTCCCCCATCACCGTTTTCTTGCTCCAGCTCAAGCCAGCGTCGACGGATTCCAGATAGTGACCGAATGCGCCATAGGCGACGAAATGCTGGCCGCCCAGGTAGGTGACACCGAGCAGCGAATCATGACCGATACCGTCCACCCCTACGGCTGTCCATTGCTGACCGCCATCGGTGGTGCGCAACAGGGTCGCGCCATGTCCAACGGCGATACCCAGTCGGTCGTTGGCGAAAGCAAGCCCGGTCAGCGTTCGATCGGCTGGCGTATGAATGCCCTGCCAATGTTGCCCATCATCCGCGGAACGAAGGATCCAGCCGCGCTCGCCGGCACTGAACAGTTGACTGCCCACACGCTGGATATCGAGCAGGATGATTCGCTGCGAATTGATCCCGGTCTGGATCGAGCCAGGCGTCTCGGCATGTACAGCAGATGCCGCGATGAGTGCCGCCCACAACACCCTGTGAACGGACTTGCCCAAAATAGCCATTGGCCGCTCCTCTCTTGTATTTGTAATCGACGACCCGCAATCGGGTCGCCTTGAGACTGCCTGAGGGCTTAGTGACCAGCGCGACGCAGGGCATCGGGCTGGAAGTCGGCCTGACGCCCCTTGACGCCGAACTTCCAGGGTTGCTTGACCTCATTGTCCAGGCCCGAGACCATGTAGTTGCCGTTGCTCAGGTCATGGAAGATGTTGGCGCGGTACCACGGCACACCGACGTCGTAGAACTGGATCGTCGGGTGTACGCCAATGCGCCATAGCTGGCCGCGGGTGTCGTAGGCGTCTTCGAGCAACACGGTCCAGCTGTCCTCGTCGAGATACATCACGCGCTTGCCGTAGATATGCTTCTGCCCGGCCTTGAGCGTGCCCTCGACGACCCAGGTACGGTGGAGTTCGTAGCGCATCAGGTCGGCATTGACGGTGCCTTTTTGCAGGATGTTTTCGTATTTCAGCGACTTATCGGACAACTTGTAGTCGTTGTACGGAACATAGATTTCCTGCTTTCCGACCAGTTTCCAGTCATAACGGTCGGGCGCGCCGTTATAGCCGTCGTACTGGTCGGTCACCCGCATGCTCTCGGTGCCATCGCTGACGTTGTCATACGCCAGATCCGGTGCGCGGCGCACACGACGTGCACCGGCGTTGTAGATCCAGGCCGAGCGCGCTTCCTTGACCTGGTCCACCGGTTCGCGCACCAGGTAGACTGTGCCCTGCAACGTGGCCGGTTCGAGGAAGTAGCCCAGGAAGGAAAACAGGTGGTTGTCCATACTGCGATCCATGTTCTGGTCGAACACGCGGTTCTCGCGGAAACCGACCTTGTAGAACTCGCCGCTGCTACGTACCGGGAACCAGTGATAGGTCCGCTCGAATCCACCGCCCAAGTAGCGAACCAAGTGGTTCCAGATTGCTTCCTGACCATTCTTCGGGATCGGGAACGGTATGTTCGAGCCATTGAGGTTGCTCAAACCGAAACCCTGCAACTCGACCTGAGTGGACTGAGTCTTGGCTTTGGCGGTGACTTCAGCCGGCAGTGCGGCGGTGCGCCGGGTCTGGTAGATCGGCATCTTGAAGTTGTCATACTTCTTCAACAAAGCCAGGGTGCCGGGAGACAGCTTGTCTTTGTATTGATCGGCGTTGGCCGCGGTGATCACCATCTGCGGTTTGTCTTGCGGGAACGGATCAACGTAGCCCTTCTCCGGACTCCAGCCTGCCGGAGGAGCCGTCAGGCCGCCCTGCCAGGCTGGAATGCTGCCATCGGCATTACCGGCCTTCTCGGCGCCAACCGGAGTAAGGTCGTTACCCAGGCGCGCCGCCTCTGCGTCGGTCAATTTGGCGAAAGCGTCGTTCCCGCCAAGCAACAGTGCGATGGCAATAGCCAGGGCACGCGGGGTGTGGCAAGTCTTTATTGTTTTCATGCCTTGTTCCTCATCAGAACTTGTAGCTGTAATTCATCGAGTAGTAGTCCCGGTCACGCAACGGGTCGTACTTGGCGTCGTTGTTGTACGTCACATAGTTGAACTCCAGGCTGTGGGCCTTCAGGTAGTCGAAACGAACGCCGGCACCGACGGTAAACCGGCCTTCGTTGAACTGACCGTCCATCGAAACCCCTTCCACGTCCTGCCCCAGAAACAAACTCGGGTAAGTGCTGACGCCTACGCCCAACAGGTCCGGGTACTCCAGTTGCCCTCGCAATCTGTAGCCCCAGGCGAAGTCGGTGATGTAACCGTCGTTCTTGCAGCCGTCGGGTTGCGGGTTGGTCGCAGTGCCGCAGAGGTTCCCGCCATAGCTGGGCGCCGAACCCGGGCCAAAGATGAAACCGCGACCGTAACGAATGTCGCTGTCATCCTGAGGGATGTCGTTCCACTGGAAGGCCACTTCACCGGCCACCTGCAAGCTCGATGCGCCCAGAACGTTGGGGAACAGGTTGATGCCGTTGATCTGCAACTGGGTTTTATCGAAGCGGTCATACCCGGTGATATAGGCATTCGGGCCAGCGGCTCGCGCGCCCGCACCTTGAGGCCCCACCCCTTGGGCAGCGGCGGCAAGCAGGTCGTTGCCGTTACGTTGTACCGGCGTGTTTGGCGAGTAGCTCAGTTCCGCACCGACCGACCAACTGGCCAGCGTGGTGGCGGCGCTCAGGCCATACAGGTGGATGTCTTCGGGATACTCCCAGAAGGCAGTCGTCGAGGTCGCACCGAACGGCAGATTTTCATGGACCTGCACCGGGTTGAGGAAGGGTGCCCGCGCCCCGGCGGGGATCCGGCCCCAATCGCCGCTTTGGGCGGAAATGATCGGCGTACGCGAGTGGATGGTCATGGCGTAGGCACCGAGCTCCGTGTCGATCGATTCGACCAGATAGTGCAGCGCCACCCCCCATTGCCCCGAATCCCGGGCTTCATCGCCAGTGCTCAGTGGGACGTTCATGCCATTGCGAAAGCCGACCGGGTTGCTGACGTTAGGCAGCGACGTGGCCATGGTGCAACCACCCGGATGAGTCGAAATGATGGTTTCGGTGGTCGACCAGTAGTTGCCACAGCCCTCAACGGCAGTAGGCTCCCACTTGAACTGGTAGAACGCTTCCAGCGACAGCCCGTCACTCAAGCCGAAGCTGCTGGAAATCATCCACACCGGCAGCAACGCTTCCTTGACCTCGGTGCCCGGACGGCGCAGTGAAGGAACGTCGATCGGGTTGATCTGGTTGAGCCCCTGAACAAAGATGCTCTCGCCCCAGTTCAGCACCTGGCGACCCAGGCGCACCTGCAGCGGGTGATCGTCCAGGTGGTAGGTGTCGTAGACGTAGGCGTCGAGCAGGTAAACGCCTTTGTTCCTTTGCAGGTCGTCAAAGCCGTTATCGGACAATGGCTTTTTCTGGTAACCATTGGCCTGGTTGCCAAAGTGCACGTCTTCGTCTTCCAGCGCCTGGTCGTACCAGCCCTTCACGCGCAGCATGCCGCCCATGTCGCCGTTGTGCAGGTTCAGTTCGGTGAGGAACTTGCCGATGGTAGAAAACCGGTCGCCGCGATCGTAGTTGAGGTTGCCGCCATCGGTATTGGAACCGCCCAGGCCGTCGGTCTTGCCGATCACCTGTCCGTCGAGCCGACTGTACAACTCGTTATCGCGCCCTTCGGCACGCCAGCTGCTGCCAACGGAAAGTGTGGTGTCGAGACTCCCCGACCAACCGCTCTCGGTATCAAAATTGAATGCCTGGGCATTGCCGGCGCCCACTCCGAGAATTCCAAGCACGACTGCCTGACCAAGCTGATGCCGGACAAAGCCTGTTTGTGGCGAACTTATTCTTATCATTGTTCACATTCCTAAATAATCCCGACGCTACGGTTCAACCCACCACTCTTTGGCTCCTGGATTCCCTGTGAAAAACCTCCCTCCCCAACCACCCGGCCGCCAGAGACTGGCCGGACAAGTAAACATTGACTGCGCAGCGCTTAACCCTCCCGAGATGGGAGGGGGTTGGGAGGGAGGCAGGAAAGAGAGTCACACCGCACTGGCGAATGGGAAATGCAGGCGCACGCCGCTGCCGGCTGTTGTGCACAACAGCCGGAGCGAATCAAGCAGGAAGGGAGAAACAGCCGGGGCGCAAAGCCCGTCCACAAGAGCTCATCGATGACCTGGCAGTTGCCGGCTCAAGTCATCCATGGTCGATTGCGCCCGGAGATGGGTCGCTCAACCAACTCGCCGCGAACTGCCCTGCCAGAACGGTTCACGCAGTTCGCTCTTGAGCACCTTGCCAGCGCCCGAGAGCGGTAACGCAGCACGGAACTCCACGCTTTTCGGCGCCTTGTAGCCGGCGATCTGACGCTTGCAATGGGCGATCAATTCTTCGCCATTCGGTTCAGTGCCAGGCTTGAGTACCACCACGGCATGCACCGCCTCGCCCCATTGCTCGCTAGGGATCCCGATCACCGCACACATGGCGATATCCGGATGGCTGCACAAGGCATTCTCGACCTCCGCCGAGAACACGTTTTCGCCACCGGTGACGATCATGTCCTTGAGGCGGTCGACAATGAAGATGTAGCCATTTTCGTCCATCCTGGCCCCGTCCCCCGTACGCAACCAGCCATCACCAGGCAGAGCCGCCAGGGTTTGCTCGGGTTTGTTCAGGTACCCGCTCATTGCATTCGGGCCCCGAACGACGATTTCACCGATGCAGCCACGAGGCACCTCACGGCCATCGTCGTCGACGATCTTGACTTCCACCGCCCGGGTGGCACGACCACAGGAGCGCAGTATTCCGGCAGCGGCGGCCGCCGCGGTGTGCTGAGCCGGGCCGAGCAGCGAAACAATGGGCGACATCTCCGTCTGGCCATAAGCCTGGAACAGCTGCAGTTGCGGCAGTATGGCCTGCAGGCTCCACAGCGTCTGCTCCTGAATGGGCGAAGCGCCGTACACCAGGTGCTGCAACGAGGACAAGTCGTAATTGCCCACCTCGGGATGATTGATCAACAACTGAATCATGGTCGGCACCAGCATGGCCACCTGAATGCCGTGACGCTGAATCGCCGCCATCGCTTCGGCCGGCTGGAACGCCGGCAGAATGACGTGAGTCGCGCCTTCAAGCACACCGACATAACCGGTGGACATGTCCGCCAGATGGAACATCGGTGCTGCGCGCAGCATGACTGAATCAGGCGGCACCAGGCCCTCGACATCCAGCGCAATCTGGCTGCTCCAGAAGGCCGTATGACTGATCATCACGCCCTTGGGGAAACCCGTGGTGCCGCCGGTATAGAACACACCAAGGAGTGAATCGCCGCCACGTCGGGCATCCTCCATGGGCGAGGCCTGGGCAATCAGCGTTTCGTAATCCAGCATCGCATCCGGCGTGGTGCCGTCACCGACGTAGATGACATGACGCAACGAAGGAACCTGCCTGGATAACCGCAGACCGATGTCCTTGAAAGTCTCGTCAACCAACAGTACCGAGGTTTGCGAATCGGTCAGGGCATAAGCGTTCTCCTCCGCACTCCAGCGCGTGTTGCAAAGATTGAGAACGGCATCGGCCCAGGGTACGGCGAAGCAATATTCGAGGTAACGATCAGAGTTCAAACCCAGCATGGCGACGCAATCGCCACTCTGTACGCCAAGCTCACGCAACGCTCCGGCCAGTCTCGCAACACGCTCGACAAACTGCTGCAGAGTGCGACTGCGATCGCCGTAGATCGTCATTAATCGCTCGGGCGCGCACTGTAGATTACGGTGCAAGGGCTGAGTGAAGTACATGGTCTCTCCTGAAGTTGCAGCTATTGTTATTGTCCGTGCCTTGACGGCAGGAGACGGCAGTACCGGGCGCTCACAGCGTGGGTGCAGGAGCATTGCAGGTCTGGAGCCATCTGCGCTCACATGAACCCTGCATGCACGGTCTCACCACCGTTACCCGGCACCCTACCCTAAGGTGAATACTGGTAACCCTCCCATCTAGGGAGGGGTGGTGGCGCAGTTCGCCGATTCAATACCTGGACTTTTTCGAGGGTGCCAAGGCTACGCTGCGTTAGTTAAGCAAGCCGACTTGCCGCGCCTTGCTCACTGCATCCTCGCGAGAAAAGGCACCCAACTTGCCGAAGATATTCTTCAGGTGCCACTTGATGGTTCCAGGCGAAAGATCGAGGGCCTTGGCGATGCTCTTGGTTGACAGTCCACGGGCCAGATGTTCGACCACTTCAAGCTCACGGGGCGAGAGGATATCGCTGCCAGGCGCAGGCGCCCGACCACCCTCACCGGTCCCGCTCGAGAGGCTCTGCGAATCGGCTCCGTGCATCAGACAGTGTTGAATGTAGTCACGCTCCAGCGCTGTCAGCGCATCGACACTGAGCGATTGCAGCAGGCGCAGCCCCGCCGCTCCTTCATCAAGAAACACCCGGAACATCCCGTATTCGCAGGCATTGCGCAGTGCCGTGGACATGTGGCGCTGGGCCTCTTGTGGTTCATGGAGCGCTGTCCTGGCAATAGCGACACGGATTCGCAGCACGGTAGCTGGTTGTAACTGCCCCCACTCCTGACAGAGCAGTGCCCAGCTTTCCCCTACCTCGACCGCGCATCGATAGTCGCCTTCGGCCAGAGCCAAGGCCGTGTGTGCCATTGCGCAGGCCAAGGGGATCTCCGCCCAGGCACAACCGCGCTTGTCCAGGTAAGGCATGGCCAGCGCGCGCAGTCTGCGAAACAGCTCGCGCGCGCGGGCCAGATCATGCTGATGGCAGGCAATACGTATCTGCTCGGCAAAACGCCACGCCTGCAGGCGATCAAGGCCAATGCTTTCGGCGATCTCGCCCAATCGATCGAGGGTGGCGTGGGCCGCCTCCAGCCTGCCCGCAGCACACTGCAAATGCGCCTGGGCAAGGTAGGTATACAAAATGCAGTCAGAGGTCCCCAGGACCTCGGCGACCCCGAAACAGCCTTCAACGTAATCCCCGGCGGCTTCCAGGCTGTTCAAGTGATAGCAGGTCAAGGCCAGGGTGGACTTGATGAAGATGGCGACATCCTGCGCCAGTGACTCGTTGCGCGTCACTTGCACCAGGACACCTTCGAGATCGCGCCGGGCCTGGTTCATATCGCCCTGGACAAAAAAACTGAGGCCACACAGCGCATCGAAAAACGGCCGGGCCCGAGGACCTTGCGCGCGCCGGAGCAGACCTCGCGTGCTGTAGACCAGATCCCGTACAAACACTGTTCGACCCGCCTTGAGCAATGCCACGCCGCCAAGGGTATAGAGCATCAGCAGGTGAAAGTGGCGCTGGCTGGGCGGCTGCGCCATCAAGGGCTCGAGCAGCGCCAGTACAGCTGTCGTATCGTCCCTCCTGAGCAGGTACATGGCCCTCAGCAATTGCAACTCAGTGTCTATTTCCGGTCGGCTGACTTCCGGGTGAGCTTCGATCGAGGCGAGTGTGAGCTCGAACCTCTCCATGCGATTGCAGGTGAGCTCTGCCCAGGCAACCGCCAGGAGCAGGTCAATCTGCTTGGACCAGGCTTCACGCGGCAACTCGTCGGCCAACTGCAGCAATTGTGCAAAATGCGCGTCACCGATCAGCGACCTCGCCGCCCGTGCCAGCAACTGCACGCTGCCCTCAAGATCCTGGGCTGCCTGAGCATGACGAATCGCCTCGACGTACAAACCGTGGTCAGCAAACCATTGGCTGGCGGCATGATTGACCCCAATCACCTCCACAACCGGCAGCTCATTGCGGCGCCGTTGCAGATACCCGGAAAACATCTGGTGGAAACGGAACCACTGCAGGCGCCCCTCGAGGTCGATCGGCAACAGGAACAGGTTCTGCTCGAGCAATATGTCAAGCACCGCCGCGTTCTCCTGGCTGCCCGTCAATGCGACGCACAGCTCGCGATTGAATCGTCGGCAGGTCGAAACCTGGACCATGGCAGCGATTTGCCCGGCAGAAAGCACACGACTGATGCAGTCATCCAGGTAGGCATCGAGACCTGATTCATCGATCGCCATGACCATGCCGCCACAGGCTCGCAGGCTCTGTTCAAAGTTACCGCTGTGGCGAAGTGACAGGACACCGATCTGCAGGCCCGCGGCCCAACCGTCCGTCAGCTCATACAGACGTTGTTGCTGCTCGCCGGACAGGTTTTCGAGACCATTGAGCTCAAGCAGACTGAACTGCTCCTGGGCCGTCAGGCGCAAGTCGGCAAAATCAATCTGGGTCAACTGCCCCTTGATGCCGATCGCCAACAGATTGAGCGCCGGACGCTGGCGTGTGGTGATCACCAGATGGAAATTGTCCGGTGCCAGATCGATCAGGCGCTGGATCATCGCCAATGCCGGCTGCGCAGAGAGGAAATGCAGGTCTTCGAGGAAGAGATAAATCGATCGAGGATGCTCGTAGAGCGCGTTGACCAGCAGCGACAGCAACACCTCCAGCGAACGCTGGTCAGTGCGCTCGCTCAGGCCAATGATATCGTCGCCGACAGCCAGGCCCGCGGCCCCCAGACTGGCGACCAGATACGCCGCCCAGAGCGTCTCGTCGTCGGCCCCCAGGTTGAACCAGGCGACGTCCAGCCCCGCACCGATCAAGCGCTGGCGCCATTGCGCCGCCAGCGTGCTCTTGCCACTGCCCGCAGGTCCCAGGATCAAGGTCAACTTGCGCTCGCGTCCTGCCTCGATCAGTTCCAGCAGACGCTCGCGCGGCAGCGACCGGGGATCGATTCGGGGCGGCGACCATTTGGTGCGGATGAGTATCGTGTTGGAGGATTTCATAAGGCTAGCGAACCAATGAACTGCTCATGTCACGCTTGATGAATTCTAGCGCGCTGTCGTTCCTGCGCGAGGAAGGACGAGATGATCGGTGCAACGGTTTGCGCCCGGGCCACCAGGAACAGATGGCCATCGCCGATCACATGCAACTGCGAATTGGGAATGCGCCTGGCCAGCAGGCGCATGTTGGGCAGCGGAATGATCGGGTCGTCATCGCCGGCCAGAATCAGGGTCGGCTGATGGATCCGATGCAGCCAGTGAATGCTGGTCCAGCCCAGGCCCGCCAACAGTTGCAGGTAGTAACCGCGCCTGCCGCCGGAGCGCACCTTGCTGGCGAACGCTTGTGCCAGTGCCGGGTCATGGCGAAAAGCGCCGCCATAGATGTCCGGCGCGATCCGCGCGCCGTAGGACGGCTGGATGTAACGGCGCGCAGAGGCCATCCTCCAGAGCACTTTGGGTTTGGCCGGCAGCATGGCCATGCCCGCACACGTGGCGGCCAGGATCAGTTTCTTGCAACGCTGCGGAAAATCGTGGGCGAACTGTTGTGCCAGCGCTCCCCCCCAGGACACGCCGATCACGTTGACCTGGCCAACGTCCAGATAGTCGAGCATGCGCGAAACCCGTTTCGCCAGGTCAGAAAACCGGTAAGGCAAGCTCGGCAGGGAGGAGCCGCCGACACCGGGCACGTCGAAGGCGATCACTTCCATGTCCGGATCAAGCGCCCGGACGAATGGAAACAAAAGCTCCAGGTTGGCGCCAATGCCATTGAAGACTAGCAACGGCGGCAGATCGGCCTTGCCTGGACGAATGGCAACGCGCAGATGCCCGCCATCCAGTTCGATGGTGCGATAGACAAAGGGCTGTGACATGTTACGGAGGTTCCTTCTGCGGCGCCGGGCCAAGGGATCTGGAACGTGGACAGGACGGGACGCAAGCGCCCGTCCGGCTACAGCGAGTCAGCGCACGTGCACGTAGGTGCCAGGAGCCGCTTCAGCAGCGACGTAAGCCTTGTTGCCAAGCTTGACGGGGGCCTTCCTGCTCTGACCGGAGCGTGCTTGCAACCAGGCCAGCCAGTGAGTCCACCAGGAGCCGGTCTCTTTACTGGAACCTTCCAGCCAATCCTGGGCATCAACCGGCAGGCTGCTGCCGGTCATGAAGCGGGCCTTGGGGTTACCCGGCGGGTTGAGAATGCTCTGGATATGCCCGCTGTTGGACACCACGAACTCACCCTGGCCGCCGAACAGGTGCATCGAGCGGTAGCAGGCATCCCATGGGGTGATGTGGTCGGTCAGGCCCGCCATGCAATAGAAATCGCTGGTGACCTGCTTGAGATCTATTGGAGTACCGCAGACCTCCAGGGCGCCGGCACGGGCCAACGGGTTGGTCTGGTACATCTCAATGAACTCGCCGTGCAGCGCGGCCGGCAGGTTGGTGGTGTCGTTGTTCCAGTAGAGGACATCGAATGCAGGCGGCTCGTTACCGAGCAGGTAGTTGTTGATCCAGTAACTCCAGATCAGGTCATTGGGGCGCATCCAGGCGAAGACTTTTGCCAGCTCACGACCTTCCAGCACGCCAGCCTGATATGAACGGCGCTTGGCCGCCTCCAGGGTTTTCTCATCAGCGAACAGCGAGACCTGGGTGTCGGGGCGAATATCGAGCATGCTGACCACCAGGGTGAAGGCATTCACCTTGCTCTCGCCCAGTGCCGCATAGTGGCCCAAAAGCGATGACATGGTGCTGCCTCCGGAGCACGCTCCGAAGGTGTTCAGATCAGTGCTGCCGGTAATCGCCAGCACTGCGTCGACCGCCTCTTTCAGGGCTTCGACATAGGTGGACAAGCCCCACTCGCGCTGCGCCTTGCCCGGATTGCGCCAGCTGACGGCAAAGGTCTGGATGCCACTGTCGAGAAGGAAACGAATCAGGCTCTTCTCCGGCGCCAAATCAAACAGATAGAACTTGTTGATCTGGGGCGGCACCACCAGCAACGGGCGCTCCAGCACCTGCTCGCTTCGAGGTTTGTACTGAATCAGCTCCAGCACCTCGTTTCGAAACACCACCGCGCCAGGCGTCGTGCCCAGATTGCCGCCCACCTCGAAAGCCGTCTTGTCCACCTGGCTGGGCATGCCACCGTTTTCAATCAGATCGCGGGTCAAGTGCGCGAATCCATCCAGAATGCTCTTGCCACCGGTTTCAAAGAAACGCTTGAGGGCCGCAGGGTTGGCCAGGGTGTTGGTCGGCGCCATCGCCTCGGCCAGCAGGTTGATGACGAACTGGCCACGGCTGGCATCCTGATCGCTGAGGTTGCTGCTACTGATCCAGTCGTTCATTTCCCGACACCAGGCCAGGTAGGCCCGCATATAGCGACGATACAGCGGGTTGCCCTGCCAGGCTGGCTCATCGAAACGCTTGTCCCCCGCCGCCGGCTTGAGATCCGAACGGTCGAGCAGGATGTTTTTCAGTTCCATGCCGAACGCAGCCATGTGTCGGGCGCTGTGCACGGGTTGCTTCAACACTTGTTGCAGGACCATGCGAGCGCTGCTGAGTATGTCGCGCCCACGAGGGCCGAACGCTGGATTCAGGCTAAGCGTGTGCTTGGCGGCTTGCAGGGAGAGCTCTTTATCATTTTTATCCATTGTGACACCCCATGCTTGACACTAGGCCCCTTGGTGGCTCGGGGCCTTGATCGCTTCGTGGAAGTAGCTCGAATCACAGACAGGCTCACAGGTGACGCGCGTCTTCCTTGAGCATGGCGGCAGCCTTTTCACCGATCATGATGGTCGGCGCGTTGGTATTGCCCCCGGGAATGGTCGGCATGATCGAGGCGTCGGCAATCCGCAGGCCTTCGACACCGCGCACCCGCAGACGCGCATCGACCACGGCCAGCGGGTCACTGTCAGGGCCCATCTTGCAGCTGCCTACCGGGTGATATTGGGTATCCGCGCGACGGCGGATGTCCTGCTCGATCTGCCGGTCGTCATTCCAGTCGACGGGATAGATCAGTTGCGGTCCGAAACGGGCGAAATGGGTGGACTCGAGGATCCGGGCCTGGGTCTTCGCCGCCTGGATCAGCAACTCGATGTCTTCCCGTCGATCGAAAAAGCGTGGGTCGATGACCGGCGCGTCGAGCGGATTACGGCTGCGCAGGGTCACGATGCCTGTGCTTTTCGGGCGCAGTACCTCGATATGGCAGCTGTAGCCATAACCCCAATGCAGGTGACGACCATGGTCGTCGACCACGGCGGTGACGAAGACCATCTGCAGGTCGGGCTTGTCCAGCGCCGGATCGGAGCGCAGGAAGGCGCCGGCCTCGGCGAAATTGGTGGTCAGCATGCCGCTGCGCTTGCTCGCCCACTCCACGGCGGCAGCCGCCAGCTTGACGCTGGAGCCTACGGTGAGGCCCAGGCAACCCTCCGGATGACTGACCTTGTACGGCACCGTGTAGTCGATGTGATCCTGCAGGTTCTGGCCGACGCCTGGCAGGTCCACCAGCACCGGGATACCCAGCCGCGTCAACTCCTCGGCCGGCCCGATACCCGACAGCATCAAGGCCTGTGGAGTACCAAAGGCGCCAGCGGCGAGAATCACTTCACGGCGGGCACGCACTTCCTGCACATCCTTGCCGTTGTGGTAACGCACACCCACGCAGCGCTTGCCCTCGAAAATCAGGCTGTGGAACGGAGCATTGAGGAAAAGCTGAAGATTTTTCCGATCAAGGATCGGCCACAGGTAGCCCTTGGCCGCACTGCAGCGTTCTCCGTCCTTCTGGGTCACCTGGTAGCGGAAGCAACCGTCCTGCTGGCGACCGTTGTAGTCGTCAGTACGGGCGATGCCCTGCTCCTCGGCGGCGCTCATGAAGACTTCGCACAGAGGGCTCGGCGACTTCAGTTCAGCGACATTCAGCGGGCCGCCAGCGCCATGGAACTCGGTCTCGCCAAAGCGCTCGTTGTGTTCCGACTTCTTGAAAAACGGAAGAACCTCTTCATAACTCCAACCGGGGTTGCCGAGGCTCTCCCAATGGTCATAGTCCCAGCGATGGCCGCGGACGTAGACCATGCCGTTGATCGAGCTGGACCCGCCCAACGCCTTGCCACGCGGCTGGTAACCCTTGCGCCCGTTGAGCCCCGGCTGGGGCACGGTTTCGTAGGACCAGTTATGGAAACCTTCGCGCATCATCACCACTACGCCCGGTGGTGCCTGAATCAACACTTTCTTGTCACTGCCACCGGCCTCGAGCAGGCAAACACTGACCTGAGGATCCTCACTGAGGCGCGCCGCCACCGGACAGCCACCCGAGCCGCCACCCACCACCACGTAATCGAACACACTCTGACTCATATCATTCTTCCTCAAGACTTCACATCCGCATCCGGCTTGCCCAGGTAAAACGCCAGCGCCAGGCTCTGAAGCCGGCCGCCAAAGGGTGGATGGAAGAGATGGGTGGGGAACCAGGTTCGCCTCTTGAACACGGTGCGTGCGTGACTGAGTTCGCGAAACCCTTCTTCTGCGTGATAGTTGCCCATACCGGAATTTCCCGTGCCACCGAAAGGAGCACCGTGGTTGAAAGCGTGCCAGCCCCAATCGTTGATGGTCACGCCACCGGAATGGGTCCGTTTGAGCAATCGATCGATGCTCGTCGCGTCGGTTGAAAAAATGTACAGCGCCAGGGGACGTTGACCGCTGTTGATGTGAGCCACCACACCGGTGAGGCTGTCATAACCCAATACCGGCAGCAGCGGACCGAAAATTTCTTCCTGCATCACCCGCATTTCCGGCGTCACCCCCGTCAGGATGTGCAACGGCATCCTGCGCCCCGGGGCAACCTCGCCACAGACAATGATCCGGGCGCCCTTGGCCCGCGCATCTTCAAGCAGACCCTGGAGGCGCTGAAACTGACGATCATCGATGATCGAACTGTAGTCATCGTTAGCGGCAGGCCGTTCGCCGTACAGCGCCTGGAACTGACCGCGGACTTCGCCGACGAAGCGCTCGATATCGTCCTGGGGAACCAGGGCATAGTCCGGTGCGATGCAGATCTGCCCGCCATTGGTGCCCTTGCCGTGAACGATACGTCGCGCGGCATCGCTCAGGTTGTAGTCAGCCAGTACCACCGCAGGCGACTTGCCACCCAGCTCCAGTGTTACCGGTGTCAGGTTGGCTGCGGCGGCACGCATGACCAGACGCCCGACCCCGGGGGATCCGGTGAAGATGATGTGGTCGAATGGCAGCGAAGAGAAAAAGCCTGGATCTTCAAGCTCACCACCGACCAGGGCCACTTGCGAGTCGTCGAACACCTCTGCCAGCAGACGCTTGAGTACCTCGTTGGTGTGCGGGTTGAACTCGGACATCTTGAGCATCACCCGGTTGCCTGCGGCGAGCGCACTGACCAAACCCGCAATGGCGATGTAAACCGGGAAATTCCATGCCGATATGACCCCCACCACGCCTTTTGCCTGATATTCCACCCACAACTGATTGCCTTTGAACAGCAGCTCTGTGGGGCGTCGGCTTGGCTTCATCCAGCTCCCCAGATGCTTGAGGGTGTGATTGATGTGCAAGATGCAACCCATCAGGTCAAGGAACTTGGTGTCGACGGCGGAGCGATGGCCAAAATCGGCGCTCATCGCCGCGACAATGGCGTCCTGGTAACGCCGTAGCTGGGTACGCAGTGCGATCAGATTGGCCTGGCGCTCAGCCAGCGAGGAATGAGGTTGAGCACGGAAAGCCTCACGCTGGGTATTGAACACGCGGGCCACTCGCTGAACCGCCATTTCCTGGATCATGCCTTGATTCCTCTGAACTGAAGACCACCAACACCCACTGTCGCGTTCAACCATGCAGGTATCGATGCGTGAGCAGAGGGTATGGCCGTCACTGTGGACTTCAAATAGCCGAAGACATCAAAGCTATTGCACTTGACCTCAGTTGCTGGCCGCCTTGCCTGGCACAACACGCGGGTGAAATCTTCGTCGCGCCAATAAAGATGCCACCCGGAGGTGGCATCGATGGGTTACTGCTGCTTCTGCTGCCGCGCGTTCTCTTCGATCTGCGCATCCACCCGCTTGCGTACCTGGTCGATACTGAAGCTGGCCGGTTTCTGGCTGGGCGGGTACTCGACGAAAGTTTGCAGAAACTTCGCGGCTTTCATCGTGGCCACACCAAGCAGGTAAGCGTTCTTGATTATCCAGTCGTAGTACTGATTGGAAACAACGTCCGCCCTTTCGTAAGGGTCCATACGCAAATTGAAGATCTTCGGCGCCCGCAGACAAACGAAAGGTTCGCTCCAGACCTCGAATCCTCCTGGCTTGCGCTGCTCGCAGAACACCGCCTTCCAGTCACCGAAACGCGACGCGACCAGCACGCCGTCGTCGTTGAAGTAGTAGAACTCCTTGCGCGCACCGCTCTTGGCCTTGCCGGTCAAATAGTCGAGCTGGTTGTAGCCGTCCAGGTGCACCTTGAAGTTCTTGCCCGCAAAATTCGCCCCCTTGAGCAGGCGTTCCTTGACGTCGGTATCACCCGCTACCGCCAGCAAGGTCGGGAACCAGTCGAGACCGGAGAACATTTCAGTGGACACTTCACCAGCCTTGATCTTGCCCGGCCAACGAACCATCGCCGGCACACGGAACCCGCCTTCCCAGTTGGAGTTTTTTTCGTTGCGAAACGGTGTGGTTGCCGCGTCCGGCCAGGAAAACTGATTCGGACCATTGTCGGTGGTGTAGACGACGATGGTGTTGTCGGCGATTTTCAGGTCGTCGAGGGTTTTCAGCAGTTTTCCGACATCACCGTCGTGCTCGAGCATGCCGTCCGCGTACTCGTTGCCGGGCATGCCACTCTGGCCTTTCATCGAGTCGCGCACATGGGTAAACAGGTGCATGCGGGTGGTGTTCATCCACACGAAAAACGGTTTGTCTGCCTTGGCTTGTCTCTCCATGAACGCTTGAGCAGCGGCGGTGGTTTCGTCGTCGATGGTCTCCATGCGCTTGGCGGTCAGTGCGCCGGTGTCTTCAATCTTGCCATCGGCATAGGAATGGATGACCCCACGCGGTGCGGCGGCCTTGACAAAGTCCGGATCATCTTTAGGCCAATTGGCACGCTCGGGTTCTTCTTCGGCATTGAGGTGGTACAAGTTGCCGAAAAACTCGTCAAAACCGTGATTACTCGGCAGGAACTCATCGCGATCGCCCAGATGGTTTTTGCCGAACTGACCGGTCGAATAGCCCCGAGCCTTGAGTGCCTGCGCAATGGTAATGTCGCGCGCCTGCAGGCCGACTGGCGCCCCGGGCATTCCGACTTTGGTCAGGCCCGTACGCAACGGCGTCTGGCCGGTGATGAACGAAGAACGTCCTGCGGTGCAACTGTTCTCCGCGTAGTAGTCAGTGAACATCATGCCTTCGTTGGCAATGCGATCGATGTTCGGTGTCTTATAGCCGACCACGCCATGGCTATAGGCACTGATGTTGGTCTGGCCGATATCGTCGCCGAAGATCACCAGAATATTGGGTTTATCCGTCGCCCCGGCTGTCGCCGAAAGGCCTATCAACGAGACGCCCACCAGGGCTATCCGCGACAACCACGCGCGCTTGTCTTTCATGATTTGTCCTTGTTGTTTTGACTGAATGCTTCGGATTGTCCGGACAGCGGTGGCGCTTAGATTCCGGTCAGACCGCCGCTACAGATCAACGTCTGGCCACTGACATAGTCGGACTCGGGGATGCAGAACATGTACACCGAGCCGGCAGCTTCTTGCGGGGTTCCGGCACGCCCCAACGGAATGCTGCGCTCGAGCATGGTCATCAGGTCAGGGTTGATACCGACCTTGATCTCGCGACCTTCGATCTCGGCGGTGGCGTTACCGTCGGCGGTGGCTTCGGTCAGACGAGTCTTGATAAAGCCGTAGGCCACGCAGTTGACGGTGGTGTTCAGGCGCCCCCACTCTTTGGCCAGCGTCATGGTCATGCCGGTGATACCGGCCTTGGCGGTGGAGTAGTTGGCCTGACCGGCATTACCGAACAGCCCGGCAACGGAGGAAATGTTCACCACTTTGCGAATGTTACGCAGGCCGGCGTCCTGTTCAGCCTTGACCAGGCTGCGGATGACCGGCTGCGCCGCGCGCAGGATGCGAAAAGGCGCGGTAAGGTGCACATCGAGCATCGCGTACCACTGCTCGTCAGTCATCTTCTGGATCACGCTGTCCCAGGTGTAGCCCGCGTTGTTGACGATGATGTCCAGACCCTTGTAATGCTCGACCGCGGTGCCGACGAAGCGCTCGGCGAAGTCAGGCGCTGAAACGCTGCCGATACAGGCGACGGCTTCCCCGCCCATGGCTTTGATGGCCTCGACCACTTCCTGAGCCGGCTCGGCGTCAAGGTCATTGACCACCACGCGGGCACCATCGGCTGCCAGCTTCAGGGCGATGGCACGGCCGATTCCACGACCGGAACCGGTAATCAGGGCAACTTTACCTTCGAGTTTCTTGCTCATCTGTCTCTTCCGCAAAAGGTTGAAAAAAGGGGGTTAGCCAATGGCGATGGCGATGGCGATCAACGCGTCGCCGACGATCTTGACCTGGCCGTATTGGTTGACCGTGGCCACCTCGACCCTGGCGCAGCGTTCGCCGTTGACTTCGACGATCTCGGTTACCTGGCCCTTGCAGGTGATGACGTGCCCCAGGTGAGTGATGCCCTGGAAGCGCACGCCAAAGCTGCGCAGCCGGCTTTGCGGCACCCACTGGGTCAGCAGGCGACCCAGCCAGGCCATACTCAACATGCCGTGGGCAAACACGTCCGGCATGCCGGCCTTGCGGGCGAAATCCACGTCGATATGAATCGGGTTGAGGTCGCCCGAGGCGCAACCGAACCGCGCCAGCGTGGTGCGGTCGACCGCCGCCAGCGTCAGGGGTGGCAGCCGGTCACCGACCTTCACGTGTTGCAGTGAATGACTCATGGTCGGGACTCCTCAGTTGCGGACCACGAGCACGGTGCGCAACTCGGCGACCAGCTCGTTTTTGTCGTTGTGGACTTGCGAGGTCTTGACCAGGAACTCCAGCGCGCCGTTTTTCTTGTCGAAAATATCGGCGATCCGCGACTTCACGGTGACCGTTTCCCCGGCACACACCGGCTTGTGATAGGTGAAGCTCTGTTCACCGTGAAGAATCTTCGCGATCGGGATTTCCAGATCCGCCAGCATGCTGTCTACGGTGCCGGCATCCAGCTCGGCACCGAACAGGAATGTCGGCGGGACCAGCACGTCGCACAAGCCGGCTCCTTGGGCGGCAGCGAGATCGGTGTACAACGGATCGGTTTCGCCAATGGTCCGGGCGAATGCGCAAAGACGCCCGCGCTCAAGCGTCATCGTGGTGGCGGCCAGTTCGTGGCCTATCCACTTCTTGTCGATCATCCGTCGCTCCTCAGACTTTTTCGTAGAGGGTGACGACGCAGGCGCCGCCCAACCCGAGATTGTGTTGCAGAGCCAGACGCGCGCCGTCTACCTGACGTGGACCCGCCTCGCCACGCAACTGCTGGACCAGCTCGGTGCACTGGGCCAGGCCGGTGGCGCCCAGTGGATGGCCCTTGGAGAGCAACCCGCCGGAAGGATTGGTGACGAACTTGCCGCCATAAGTGTTATCGCCGTCCTCGACAAAGCGCTCCGCCCCGCCGATCGGGCACAGGCCCAGCGACTCGTAGGAGAGCAGCTCGTTCTGTGCGAAACAGTCGTGCAACTCGACGACCTGGATATCTTGCGGACCGACACCGGCCGCCTCGTAGACATTCTGCGCGGCCGTGCGGGTCATGCTGAAACCGACCACTTCGCGCATGTCTCTCGCATCGAACGTCCTGGACGTGTCGGTGGTCATGGATTGCGCACGAATGCGCACTGCGCCCTTCAGGCCGTGGCGCTTGAGGAAGTCCTCCGAACAGAGGATCGCCGCCCCGGCGCCGCAGGTCGGCGGGCAAGCCATCAGGCGCGTCAGCACGCCGGGCCAGACGGCGGGCGAGTTCATCACGTCTTCGGCGCTGACGACGTTACGGAACAACGCCATCGGGTTGTTGGCGGCATGGCGGCTGGCTTTGGCGCGGATCTTGGCAAAGGTTTCCAGGCGGGTGCCGAACTCCTGCATGTGCGCCAGGCCAGCGCCACCGAAGTAGCGCAGCGCGAGCGGGATGCCGGCGTGCCCGACCAACTCATCGGTGGCCAGGTCGAAGCGCTCGAAGGGGCTGGGGCGGTCGCCAAAGAGCGTGCCCAGCGCACCCGGACTCATTTGCTCAAAACCCAGCGCCAGGGCACATTCCGCCGAACCGCCGCTGACTGCCTGGTTGGCCAGGAACAGCGCGCTGGAACCGGTGGAGCAGTTGTTGTTGACGTTGACCACCGGGATACCGGTCATGCCGACTTCGTATAGCGCGCGCTGGCCTGCAGTGGAGTCACCATAGACGTAACCGACGTAGGCCTGCTCTACCTGCGCGTAACCCACGCCGGCATCGACCATCGCGGCACGCAAGGCGGCAGCGGCCATTTGCGGATAGGGCGCGTTGGCGCCCGGCTTGACGAAAGGGATCATGCCGACCCCAATCACATAGACATTGCGACTCATAGCGGCTTTCCTGAATTTAAGTTGCGGCACGGTGTGACTTTGTGGGCTTAATGTGATGGCCGTGCGCAAAACCGCCAATGTCATGGCGCCGCAAATGACTTGCAGAATCCACCAATGTCGAATCCAACCCCCGTTACCTTCGCCTCCGTTTTCGTCTCCTCCCTGCTCGCCGCAGCCCGTGATCGCGGCTACGAGATCGAGGGTTTTCTACGCGACGCAGGGATCGATCCACAGCAGCCTCAGGACTTGGACCACCACGTCACCGTCGACCAGTACGTTGCGCTGCTGCGCAAGACCATCAAGGGTCTCGATGACGAAGGCATCGCGCTGTTTTCGCGAAAATTGCGCCGCGGCAGCTTCATGCTGATGATGCGTTCAGCCCTGACCGGCGACACTCTGTTCGGCGCCCTGCGGGAATTCACCCACACCCTGCGGCTCCTGCAAGACGACCTTGACCCGGTGCTGCTGGACGACGGTCGGCACGTAAGGGTCGAACTGCACTTCCTCACCACTCAGGTCGAGTCCCGCGATTTCGCCCACGTGCTGTTTCTGCGACTGATCTGGCGCGTCATGGCCTGGCTGGAAGGCGGGAGCTTGCGCCCCGCTGGTATCGACGTGGCATTCACACAACCTGAATCGGTTGGCGACTACCGCAAGCTCTTCCCTACGGAACTGCGCTTCGGCACAGCCTTCTCGACTATCTGGTTCGACTCCCAGGCACTGCAGGCTCCCGTACGCCGTGACAGTTCTCATCTGCATGAATACCTGGCCAAGGCCCTGCTCGACCTTCTGGTGCCCGCCATACCCGCACGCGTCAGCGACCGGGTGCGGGTCTATCTGCGTGAAGAACGCGCGCGCCATAGCGGCTGGCCAGACCTTGAACAGACCAGTGCCGCCCTGCACTGCTCGGCCAGTTCATTGCAACGTCACCTGGCTCAGGAAGGCGCCTCTTTCCAGAACATCCGCGATAGCCTGCGCCGCGACTGGGCGATCTACCGACTGAAAACCAGCAAGCTGCCGACACCGGTGCTGGCCGAGGAACTTGGCTTCGCCGACAGCGCCAGCTTCCAGCGCGCCTTCAAGCGCTGGACCGGCCAGACTCCGGGCCAGGTTCGCAAGGGCAACTGACAGATTGAGGCCAAGTGCAACAGCTTTGGGGCCAGCGGCTATGTGCGCGCACGCCCCCTCGTTCTAGGCTCGCATTTCGCACGCTGCCATCGGTGGCGAAGCCCAAAATTGCGGAGACCGAGCTTATGCTGCCCCAACTGCACCAACATTCCTGGATGGATAGCGACATCGAGGCCTATCGCGACCAGGTACGTCGCTACATCGCCAATGAGATGACACCGCACAACGATGCCTGGCGCGAACAGGGCTACGTGCCGCGCGAGATCTGGCAGGGCTTTGGCGAGATGGGTTTTCTGCTGCCGGAGATCAGTGAGGAATACGGCGGTGCCGGCGCGCCGCTGTCCTACCAACTGGTCGCCCTGGATGAACTGGCTCGCGCCGGAATGCCGCCCAGTACTGCGGTGCACTCCATCGCCACCCACTACATCATCGACTACGGCACCGAAGAGCAGAAGCAAAAATGGATTCCCCGCCTGGCCAGCGGCGAACTCTTCGCCGCCATCGCCATGACCGAACCCGATTGCGGCTCCGACCTCAAGACCCTGCGCACACGCGCCCGCCGTGATGGCGACGAGTACGTGATCGATGGTTCCAAGACCTTCATCACCAACGGCTACAGCGGCAATCTGGTGGTGATCGCCGTGCGCACTTCCGACGATGGCGCCAAGGGTATTTCACTGGTGGTGATCGAGACCGAGAACCTCAAGGGCTACAGTGTCAACAAGCTGAAAAAGATCGGCCTGCATGGCTCGGACACATGCGAAATGTTTTTCGACAGCGTGCGCGTACCGGTCGCCAATCTGCTCGGCCCGGTCGAAGGCAACGGGTTCATCCAGCTGATGAGCCAACTTTGCTATGAACGCATGTTGCTGGCTGTGCCCGCAGTGGCGGTCATGGAGCGTGCGCTGGAGCTGGCCACAGACTACGCCAAGGAACGCCGGATGTTCGGCCAGAAACTGTTTGATCTGCAGAACACCAAGTTCAAGCTGGCCGAGTGTGCCACCATCACCCACATCGCCCGCACATTCGTCAACGACTGTACCCAGCGCTTGCTCGACGGCAAGCTCGATCCTCAGGCCGCCTATATGGCTAAGTTGTGGTGCAGCGATATGCAGTGCAAGGTTACCGACGAACTGCTGCAACTGTTCGGTGGTTACGGGTATATGGACGAATACCCTATCGCCCGGATGTTTGTCGATTCGCGCGTACAAAAGATCTATGGCGGCGCCAATGAAGTCATGAAGGACCTGATCGCTCGTCAGCTGTAGGTCCGGGCTGCGCCTTTTTCCTTGGCCGCTCCCCTCCCTGGCCTCTGCTTGTTTTGTTAGATGAAAAGCCCGCTCATCGAAGCGGGCATTGACTGTTGTTGCCTCCCACCTCCTGCTCCGAAAGCCAACACTCCCGACCGACGCAGTTGCTCCAGCCGCTCCCCCTCTTCGACATTGCGCGGGAATGGGGACTGACGACCAAGGAAAATCCCAGCCAGGATGTACGCAAGAACAAGGCCACGGCCGATGGCATCCGCATCGCCTTCGCCATCTTTATACGACAAAAACCTGATTATTCAGGGCTTTGTCGTTTCCGGGGTTTGGCGAACATACGACCACACTCAAAGTGTGACAAAACCATCCCGATTTCCCGCCTTCCTACATCCTGCCCCCCGATAATGGTTTGACGATCATCAAACTGCACGGAGCCCGGTTCAACACGCTCTCGGCGGTATCGCCGATAAACCGCTCAGGCCCATGGTGATAAGCCGTGCCCAGCACCACCATGTCGAAAGCATGCTGTTGAGCGAACAGTGCGATAACCTTGTGGGGGGAGCCCGTCAATAAATGTCGACGGGCATCCTTGATGCAGTAGCGCTCGGCAAGCACATCGAAAGCCTCTTGTTGGGCATCCTCGATAGCGTCTCTCAAACTGTCATCAAGACTGCCTGTCGGTACACTCATCGGCGCATCGCTTATCTCTGACCAACGACTGACATTAAGCAAGTGCAACTGCGCACCGCAACTGGCCGCCAGAGTAGAGGCCAGGTCGAGTATTCGGTCATTCAATCCCTGAGTGAGTTCCTCCAGATGGGACAGATCGATCGCCGCGAGAATTTTCAAGGGTTTGGGATTTTTGGCGCTGGTCACCAGGTGCAGGTGGGTCGGACACTCGCGAAGCAGTCGCCAGTCCACAGGCCGGTGAAAGGCACGGTCAAGTGCCGGCACATAATGGGTGTCCTTGATCACCAGGTCCGGAAGAAAGTCGTTCACGTACTCCAGCAGGTTTGTCAGGCTCGACTTGGCCCAGACCACTTCGGTGGTCACCTGTATGCCGCCGCATCGTTGAAACCGGGCCTGCTGCTCCAGCCAATGACGGTGAACCTGCAGATAGCCTTCTCGTGCCTGTGCCATCGCGTCATGGTCAAGCAGACCGGCTACCGCCAGGGCCTGGACATAATCGAACGCGACAATGTGCAATAAGGCACCGGTTGCACCCGCCAAGGCATGTGCACGCTCAAACGCTGGTGTCAGGGTCATTTCGCTGGGGGCTATCAATAGAATGCGTTTGAGCTTGAGCATCACATACCTCGCCCTGAAACCTGCTTGAGTGCAAACCCGCCTGGCTGTCTGGGCCTTGAGTCAAATGCTTGTTACTTCGAGCGAACTCGTGACTGCAGTCAGCAAAAAATGTCCCGCAATACAACGAACAGATACGTGTTCATAATCGTCCTGTCGACTGGTTGCGACCGGAAAGCGGCAGTTCGATTATTTGGCGTTATGCCGTGGGAGATCTGACTTTAATCAACTAATCAACAGCTATCGTTAACGGAGCGACTGGCTTTCGATGACTTAAACCCTTGTTGATTCAGCTCAACGATTTTCCGGCTTCCTGGCGTAGAACTACGCTGATGCACCACCTCCCCTAACGCTGGAGATTTGCCATGCTGGCAGTCACGCTGATCAATACGCTGGTGGTCATCATCGTCGTAGTGATCCACTACGAATGCCTGTTACGCCTGAATGACTGGCTGCCCCGGCTCAAGGTGTGGAACCGCTTCAGAATCGTGGTAGGAGTATTCGGCGCCCTCCTGGCCCACGCCATAGAGGTCTGGTGCTTTGCGCTGGTCTATTACCTGATGGTGCACTCAGGAAAATGGGGCAACCTGACGGGTAACTTCGACGGTTCGCTGATGGACTGCGTTTACTTTTCCTTTACGACGTACACGACAATCGGCTTCGGCGATATTTCGCCTGTGGGCAACCTCAAATACCTGACCGGTCTACAAGCCCTTACCGGGCTGGTGCTCATCACATGGACCGCATCCTTCCTGTTTCTGGAAATGCAAAAGTACTGGAAGCGCAAATAATCCCCTTTCTGACTCATATCAGACTCAACTATCGAACTGACGTCTGGATCAAGCCTTGTACAGACAGGATCTAGACCGCCAGAACGCAGCATGGCACCTGATACAGAATATGCTCGGTCGTGCTGCCTAGAAGCTTGCCCACACCATGGGACTGGACTCTGCCCATCACGATCACATCCACATTGTGTTCGTTGGCAAACTCGCTCAACACCGTGACCGGGTTTCCCTCAATCAAATGTCGACGATCGGAGGGCACTCCGAACCGATCTGCCAACTCAATGAAAGACTTTTCCAGGTCTCTGCGAAGTTCTTTGGTCAGGTCAGCCAGTGTCAGGCCGCCCATTTCCGCCAGAAAAGCGGCCGAGATATCGCAGGCATACAGCAAATGCAGCTCGGCGTTGCACTGCATCGCAAGGCTGCAAGCCTGCTTGATGATTCGGTCGTTCAATTCATTGTCGGTAGACTCGATATCCGATACCTCGACCGCTGCTACAACCTTGCGAGGCAAAACGAAGCTGCTCCCGCCCACCAGAAAAACCGGCACCGGACAGTGACGCAACAAGTGCCAGTCCAACGGGGTGAAGAAGGCCCGTTTGAGTGCGGACTCATGCTGAACCTCCTTGATCAACACGTCGGACTGCAAGTCCGTGACGTGTTCAATGATGTCTTGCTTCATGTCCTCAGCCCAGGCCACCTCGGTGGTCACCTCTATTCCCCTGCCACGCAAATTTTCGGCCTGAGCCTCAAGCCAGCCGCGATGGTCCTGCAGGTAGCGCTCCCGACCCGATTCTCGATCGCCCTCTTCAAGCAGCGATAACCATTTGAACGAAGGGATAAGCGCCGCGATATGCAAATTTGCACCGCTGGCCTTGGCCAGCGCCGCTGCATGACTCATGGCTGGAGAATGGCGCAAGGCCGGGTTGATGATCAGTAACAGGCTTTGATACTGGCTCATGATAAATCTCCCGTGGGGTGGAAATTCGACGCAGGCGGACTCTGTGTAGACAAAAGCACTTGGCCATCAATGGCCATTGCCGGCTCAGCCTGGACATCATGTGCCTGCAGTTGCCCGGCACTTGGATGATTGCTCATGGGAGCCAGCCGACGGAGCGGTTTTTTACCCGTTTGTCTGTTACATCCACAATAGTTCGGAACAACCGGTGGTTTGGGCAGGTAGCACCTATGCTAAGCCCATCCATACGGGGGCATTTAGATCATGTCTGAAGCCAGGCCGTTTCAAAGTCAAAACCTCAAGTCTGCATGTTCCAACTGCAGCGTCCTGGAGCTGTGCCTGCCGCTTGGCCTGACCGGTCCGGAAATCGAACGTCTCGACACACTGATCGTGCAACGATTCAAGGTCAAAAAAGGCGCGACGCTTTACCGCGCAGGCGACCCGTTGCGTTCGCTGTATGCGGTGCGAATCGGTTCGTTCAAGACCAGCGTGCTGTCGGTCGATGGTCGCGAGCAAGTCACAGGGTTCCAGATCCCCGGCGAAATGCTCGGTCTGGACGCCATCAGCACCGATCTGCATGCGTGTAATGCCGTTGCTTTGGAAGATAGCGAAGTCTGCCCCATCCATTTTGCTCACCTGGAAAAACTTGCCCGGGAACTGCCTTCGTTGCAGCACAACTTGAACAAAATCCTCAGCCGGGAAATCGTTCGCGATCACGACATGCTGATGATGCTGGGCAATATGAACTCGGATGAACGCCTGGCCGCTTTTCTCCTCAATTGGTCGCAGCGCTTGAATACCCGCGGTTATTCGTCCACCAGCTTTGTGTTGAAAATGCGTCGAGAGGAAATTGGCTCCTACCTGGGCCTGCGCCTTGAAACCATCTGTCGGGGCATCGCGCACCTGCGAGACCAGGGACTGGTGGAAATAAACGGCCGCGACGTCAAGATCCTGAACATGGACGGGCTCAAGCAACTGAACGTGGGCTGCCATCGTAACCTCCACTGACACCTGCAGCCTGGAGAATCTTCATGCGTGCCCTTGTGCCAGCTGGCGCTGCTGCGCACAGGTCGGTTCAACGGTGCGACAGTGCTCAATCCCTGACATGCGGCCTGACCACCAACAGACTGCCTGGCACGGAGTACAGCGCCCGCTCTGTGTTGCTGCCGATCAACCGGTCGAGCCCCACACGATGCGCAGTGCCCATCACCACGACATCGGCCAGGTATTGCTCGACAAACTCACTGATCACCGGCACCGGCAGCCCCATGACGAAATGCCGTCGCTCCGGTGGCACCCCGTAGCGCTGCGCCAGTGCAACAAACGCCTGGTGCAAGGATTGACGCAGTTCTTCACTCAGATCCACGCCCCAACCGCCCCCGGCCAATGGCGCGTCGCTGTTGAAGGCAGGCGACAGGTCATAGGCGTAAAGCAGGTGTAGCGGCGCATCGCATTGCAGGGCCAGGGCGTTGGCGGTCTGAATGATGGTGTCGTTCAAACCGCTCAATTGTGTCGACGGATCGAACGGATCCACTGCCGCCACGATTCGGTGCGGCAAGCTGTAACGAACGTGGTTGACCAGATGCACGGGGATCGGGCATTCACGCAACAAGTGACAATCAAGCGGGGTGATGAACACTCGCTTGAGCACAGGTTCAAGGGTTACATCCTTGATCAACAGGTCGGGCTTGAGATCCTCGACCGTCTTCAAGATATCCAGCAGCGCATGGGTGGTGAAGACGGCTTTGACCGTCACCTGCAGGCCCAGGTCGCTGAGTCGATCGAGCTCTTCGGCCTCCCAGCGACGGTAGCGACGCAAATACCGCTGTTGCTCCGCGTCATCGACTTTTTCTTGCCATAAATGCACCACCGGTGCCGGTTCGACAAAGACCCGCACATCCAGTACGGCCCCGGCTGCCTTGGCCAATGCGACGGCACGCAACTGGGCGGGAGACTGATGCAGGGTTTGGTCAGCGATCAGCAGAAAACGTTGATATTGACCCATCACACACCTCCGTTCGACTCCGGTCATACAGTGCCGGCATATTTTCCAGACTGCGCTCTATCACCTGGCGCGGTTTGATTTACATCAAGCCCACGCAAACCAGTGCCGCCGGCACGGCTATCTGATCCAGATCAGATTCAAGCATCGACAGCGGTGTAGAAAAGTACTCAAGCGCGACTTTTTTACCCCATGCCAAGCTTGCAAACCGCACTGGAGGAACACCCCATGCTTACCGTCAAAGACCACAATGATCAGGCCGCGGCCACCTATGCAGCGGTCGACGGCCAATACTGGATAGAAGCGCTCAGGGACGGTCGCCACGTTTTGATCCGACCACTGGCGCAGGCGGATCGCGACCGTGAATACGCTTTCATCAAACGGCTGTCTCCCGAATCCCGGCACATGCGCTTTCTCGCGCAGATCAGCGAACCCGGCGCTGCGATGCTCGACCAATTGATGGACACGGACAATAAACAGCGTGTGGCCTATATCGCCCTGGTCCATGAAAAAGGGGATCTGGTCGAGATCGGCATCAGCCGTTACGCGGCCACCCGCGAGCATGAGTGTGAATGTGCCGTCACGGTCGCCGATGAATGGATGCATCTGGGGCTGGGCACGTTACTGATGGACCATCTGATCAAGGCAGCCCGCAAAAACGGCTTTCGCCAGATGTATTCGGTGGACGCCTCCAGCAATGCCCCCATGCGCGACCTGGCCAAGGCGCTCGGATTCGAGACGCACAATGATCCCGACGACAGCCGTCAGGTGATCCATCGTCTTTACCTTTAGACAATCGCTGCGCGATGTTCCGGCCACCGGCTCGTCGCGGGGCGATCAAGCCCTCAGGATTGCAGCATTCTTCCCGGCTTGATCGCCAGCACACTGCACGGTGCCCGATGCAGGAGTTGCTCGGCGGTGGTTCCGAGTAATTTGCTCAGGCCCTTGTGCTGTACTGTGCCCATGACAATGACATCGCAGCGGTGCTTGAAGACAAACTCACAAATACTCGGTACGGGTGCCCCCAACCTGAAGTGACGATGCTCCGGTGACACGCCGTGGCGCTCAGCGATGGCAGCAAATGCCTCATGCTGAGCCGCTCCCAACATTTCATGGATCCCGCTGGCCAGCGGCAATGCGCCAATGCCCATGTCCTGTACGTATACAGCCGTCCAGTCATACACATGCAGCAACTCAAGACTGGCATCACAGACTGAGGCCAGTTTCGCCGCGGCGTCGATAACCTGGTCGTTGAACACGCGGTCCTGATCTTCATCGCGCAACACATCAATGATGGCCAGCACGTTGCGTGGTCGGGCATTCAGCGCAGTAGTCACCAGATGCACCGGCACAGGGCAATCGCGCAGCAGCTGCCAATCCAGCGGAGTAAAAAATACTCGTTTTAATGCCGATTCTTCCTCGGCGTCCTTGATGATCAGCGTTAGCGGCATCTCATTGATGAAGTTCAGAATCTCCTCATAAGGATGCTGTACCCACACCACTTCGCTGGTGACCTCGACACCCTGCTTGCTCATCAATCCGGCCTGATCTACGAGCCATTGGCAATGGGTTTGCAGATAGCCATCCCGAGCCCTACTGAATTGTTCCGGGGCGAACAACCCGGCCACCGCCAGGGCCTGGGAATAGTCGAACGCCACGATGTGCAACGGCATTTGCATCGCGAGCGCAAGCGCAGCAGCCCGGTCGAATGCCGGTGTCCGGGTCATGGCGGCAGGAGCGATCAAGAGTAAACGCTGAGATTGCGACATGGGGCACCTCGGCACACGGCCATTTCAATCCAGGAGTAGAACCACAGATTGATTACTCCTTGTTCCGACCACTTGATTTTTATCAGATGCGCGCGCGATATCCTTCAGGACAGCCCCATTCCCGTCCTCAACGCCAGGGTCAGCAACACCTGGCCCGGAATCAAGTAAACGGCGAAGCGGCGCCCGCCGCTGACCCAACAACGCCTTAATGGCGAACGTCCGTAAACCGGCACAAGCTCGGGTTTCGCCCTGACCCTTGTGCCGTTGGAGTTCAAGACCGATGAGTATGCCAATCCCCAGCGCTGCGGCTGCGCCTGTCAGCCCAATGGCTCCGTTCATTGGATCGTCATCTGGTTGAACTGCGCCCCGCACTGGTCCACGTTGTTACTCCACGCGGTCGACGCAGACCCGCTTGCCATTGGAGTAAGCCGTTTGACGGTCAGGCATCGGTCTTGTGCCGTCTGCCCGGCAGGTAACACTTGGCCAGACATGTGGCGCCTCGATACGCGCCTTGAGTTGGCCAACAAACGCCTGTGCTTCTCCCAGCGTGTAGAAGTTCACTTGCAAGGCATCCATGCACACGACCCAGCAATGGCTTGCCGGTCTTTCCGTGATATCAATGATCATAGAGACCTCCGTACAGCTTCGAGTAAACGAGGACACCCTCACGGGGTGATCGCGACCTTCATCACTCCGTCCCGTTGGTGCGCAAACAATTCATAAGCCGCTTCAATATCATCGAGTTTGAAACGGTGGGTCACCAGCGGCGACAGGTCCACTCCACCGCTTTGCACCACTGCCATCAAGCGACGCATGCGCTCTTTCCCGCCCGGACACAGAGAGGTGACAATGCTGTAGTCCCCCAGCCCTGCGGCAAAGGCGTCCAGGGGAATGCGCAGATCGCTGGAGTAAACACCGAGGCTGGACAGTCGACCACCTGGACGAAGTACGCGCAGGGCAGATTCGAAAGTGCCCTGGGTACCCAGTGCCTCGATGGACACATCGACACCGCGACCATCGGTAAGCGCCATGATCTGCTCGACTACGTTACCGTCCTTGAAGTTGACCACATGGGTCGCTCCCAATTGTCGTGCGACAGTCATCCGCTCGGCCACGGCATCCACGCCAATGATCGTCGTCGCGCCTTTGAGGCGCGCACCCGCGACCGCACACAGGCCGATGGGGCCAAGGGCAAACACGGCAACGGTATCGCCGATATTCACCTCGCCTCGTTCGGCCCCCGAAAACCCGGTAGACATGATGTCCGGGCACATCAGAACTTGCTCGTCACTGAGCTCGTCAGGAATCGGGCATAAATTGGCAAGGGCGTCCGGCACCAGCACGTACTCGGCCTGGCAGCCATCGATGATGTTGCCGAACTTCCAGCCGCCGGTTGCGCGAAAGCCATGGCGGGTGTCTGGTCCGTCTTGGGAGCCGCAGCCACACAGGCAGGCATAACTTTGCCCGCTGGGCGTGATGGCACCGGCAATCACCCGTTGCCCTTCGATAAATCCACGTACCTGCGACCCCAGCCGCTCAATGACGCCCACCGGCTCGTGGCCCACGGTCAACCCTTTGGCCACAGGGTATTCACCGCGCAGGATGTGTACGTCGGTGCCACAAATAGTTGTGGTGGTGATACGGATCAATGCGTCCAGCGGTCCGACTTCAGGGACGGGCTTGTCTTCCAGTACGATTCGGTTCTTTTCGACGAAAACAGCCGCTCTCATGGTTGCCATGGTGATCCTCCTTTTCTTATGTAAGCCAAGGTCTGTAAGAGCCCAAAGACTGCGCCGGGGAGACGGATGAAAGATTGATAATGGTCAACAATTTGGTCATGGGTTGAAGCCTGGATTACCGCACGTCGGGCAATACGATCCTTTCCCTTCGATTTGACAAAGATCAAACCCGGCGCTCTGAACAGTGGCAGGCTAGGTTCAAGGCTTCACTGCCCAATAACACCGCAGCCATCGGGGCAAGCGATTACCTACCGGAGATCTGTCATGTCCGATCAATTACGCTTCATGCTGGTCGTTTCGCCTTTGATGGAAAACAGCCCCGCCTTCGACCGGGCCGCTGCCTTGGCCAAGGCCTCAGGTGCTGCCCTGCACATCGTGGCGTTCGATTATCTTGAAGGGCTGGCGACTGCAGGAATGGTCAATGGACAGGCGCTGGAACAGATGCGACTGGGCTATGTCGAGCGCCATCGCCAGTGGCTGGAGGACCAGGCCCGCCCCCTGCGCAAGATCGGTGTGCACGTCACCACGGAAGTCGTTTGGGTCGAAAGGCCCTTGCAGGAAATCCTCACTCATCTCAAAGAACAGCCAATGGCCGTATTGATCAAGGCACTGGAACACGAATCGCTGCTGTCACGCCTGATGTTTACGCCATTGGATATCCACCTGCTACGTGAATGCCCGGTGCCCCTGCATTTTGTCAGTCATTTGCACAACGCTTTGCCGCGCAAGATCGTCGCCGCCGTTGACCCTTTTCATTCTGATGAGCAATACGAAGGCTTCAACGACAGCATTCTGCGCGAGGCCTCCAAACTGGCGAGCACCTGTAATGCAGAACTGGACGTGATCTACGCCCATGACCTTTCCAGCATCAGTGCGGACGAATTCGGTTTCAGCAATGGATCGGCGTTTTTCTCCTCGGGAAAAGCCAAGTCGCTGTTCGAGGCGCAGGCTGATGCGTTTCGCGAACTTTCTGAGCGCAACGGTATCCCGCCGGAGCACCAGCACATGATCATGGGCAATCCGGTCAAGGTGCTTTCCAGCTACGCGCAGACTTATGACATCGATGTGATTGTCATGGGACGCATTGGTCATCGCGGCATGGAGCGGCTGGTTGGCAGTACGGTGGAACATCTGCTGTACAAGTTGCCCTGCAGCGTGTGGGTGGTTTCTCCGGAAAAAATCTGAACGAAGGATGAAGCGAGTAGCAAAGAAATTCTTGACGGGAGAATGAGGAATGAACGCTCGACTTACCAACGCCACCAATCTGCTACTTATATGCCTGTTGACTTTCGTGCCTGTTATTGCTGGGGCCGATACCCTTGAGCGGGTACGAAACAGTCACTCCGTCGTTTTGGGGGATGTACCTGACTTCGCCCCTTTCAGTACCCACAGCAAGACAAGGCCAGCGGTTATGCAATCGATCTGTGCCTGGACATCGTCGATAAAATAAAGACTGCGTTGAGCCAACCCTCGCTGCAAGTGCGCTATCAGCCAGTTCCTTTGGGTGCAGAACTCAGCGCCGTTGACAGGTTTCGTGCCAATATTCGCATTACAGAGGCAGAGGTCGATCCTGCACGACCCGCTTCATAACGAGTGTCGACGTCAAACGCTGCACATTGGGCAATGTCGAAAGACTCTCATCGTAGAGTCTTTGAAAAGCTGGCAAGTCCTGGGCAATGACGTGAAGCAGGTAATCTGGCTCCCCAAACAGCCGTTGAGCATCGACTATTTGGGGAATGCCGATGAGTGCCGTCTCGAAGGCCTCGACAGCTTGCCTGTCGCCCTCGCGGAGCGTTGCAAACACCATAGCGGAAAAATTGAGGCCCAATGCGCCTGGGTCCAACTGCGCTCTATAGCCGAGTAAAACACCCGACTCCTCCAGCGCTCGCACTCGTCGATGGCAAGGGGAAAGGCTCAATCCGACGCGCTCGGCCAGCTCGGTGACCGAGAGCCGCCCGTCCTTTTGCAATTCAGAAAGAATCTTTCGATCAATCCTGTCCATTTGGAAGAATCTCCCGTCTCCAGGCTATATGCCGAACATCTTTGAAAATAAATTCTAACAACTTTTCACTATTCTTCCTCGCATCCATTTCTTCCGGAGCAGGACGATGAGTTATCAGCAAAACAAGTGGGTGGCCCCATGAGCCTCAGTGTGTTCATTGCCTTCTGGGCGGTGTCGATTCTATTCGTCATAACCCCAGGCGCAGACTGGGCCTACGCCATATCCGCAGGTTTGAAAGGGAGGGTGGTCATACCTGCCGTGGGCGGACTTCTGTCCGGCCACCTGATTGCAACCATCGTAGTGGCCGCGGGCGTCGGCACGCTGGTAGCCAACCACCCTTTGGCCTTGACGGTGCTAACGATTGCCGGAGCGGCCTATCTGCTTTGGCTGGGTCTCAACATGCTTGCCCGCCCCTCGACACCACACGCCGATGATATTCAGGCTTCGAACTCCTGGACACGCTGGGCGATCAAGGGGCTGTGCGTGAGCGGGCTCAACCCGAAAGTGTTTCTGTTGTTCCTGGCGTTACTACCGCAATTTGCCCACGCCTCCGCCCCCTGGCCCGTGCCGCTACAGATGATTGCACTTGGCCTGATCCACACGATCAGTTGCGGGGTGATCTATCTTTTGGTCGGCTTCGGTTCTCAGGCCGTTTTGCATACACGCCCCGCAGCGGCTCGGTTCGTCAGCCGCTTCTCTGGCGCGGCAATGATCATCATCGCAGTCATTCTGCTCGCCGAGCAGATACTGGATTAATCCTTTTTTCATCGAGGCAATGTTCATGAGCGATCAGCCCGCACCATACGGCAACGCACCTCACGCGCAAGTGGCGACCCGAGTACGCATACCGCATCTGAAACAAATGAAAATGGAAGGTCGGAAATGGGCGATGCTCACTGCATACGATATGTATAGCGCTGCCATTTTTGAAGAAGCGGGTATACCGGTTCTTCTGGTGGGCGACTCTGCCTCCAACAACGTCTACGGCAATGAGTCCACGCTATCGGTAACCGTTGATGAACTGATTCCGCTGGTTCGGGCGGTCAGTCGCTCCACTCAGCGAGCCCTGGTGATTGCCGATCTGCCTTTCGGTTCTTATCAGGCCTCGGCCGAGCAATGTTTCCATACCGCCGTGCGCTTCATGAAAGAAGCCGGTGCCCACGCAGTCAAACTGGAAGGTGGCATCGAGATGCTGCCCCAGGTCGAGAAACTGACAAGTTCAGGCATACCGGTCATGGCCCACATCGGCTTCACGCCACAGTTCGAACATCAATTGGGCGGCTTTCGTGTCCAGGGCCGGGGCGAAGATGCACAGCGCTTGATCGACAGTGCCAAAGCGTTTGAAGCCGCAGGCGCGTTTGCGATTTTGATCGAGATGGTGCCGGGCGATGTGGGTCGAGCGATTACCGAAGCGGTTTCGATTCCAACTGTTGGTATCGGCGCGGGAAACCAATGCGATGCCCAAGTCCTCGTCTGGCAGGACATGGCCGGACTGCGCACCGGTCGCATGCCGCGTTTCGTCAAGCAATACGCCGATCTTCGCTCGGCTCTTCACAACGCAGCGAGGGATTTTGCACTGGATGTAGGTGCTGGCACTTTTCCCGGCCCCGAGCACACTTTCTAGCCCAAGGATCCGCTATGAAAAGCCTCAGAGAACGTGCTGCCGAGGGTCTTCAGGTCGGAGACCGCTTCACCATCGATCGTTGTTTTTCGGAAGAGGATGTCCGCCGATTCGCGCAGATCTCTCGGGACTACAATCCTGTTCACTGCGACGCGCGTTACGCATCGATTCGCGGGTTCAAGGCACCTGTAGCACACGGCCTACTGACCGCCAGCCTCGTTACCGAAATCGGCGGACAAATTGGTTGGCTGGCCAAAGGAATGAGTTTTGAGTTCAAACGACCGGTTTACCCAGGAGAACAGATCAGCTGTCACTGGCTTATTGTGAACATCGATGAGCGCGGTCACGCAAAAGCCGAAATCAGTGCTTCCAACGCACAGGGTGTCATCGTGCTGAAGGCAACAACCACGGGGGTACTGCCCGGCGTCGATGAACGTGAACGCATGAAACAGATGCTTTCTGAAGGCGACCCTACCAACGGTGCAACCTCTTCGTCGAGGTGATGGCCACGCGTTGGCGACTGTCCTGTCTGTATCTGAAAAAAAATTGCCGCAGCGGGGCGTCCTTGCCCCGTCTGCGACGGACTCACGCAGCCTTCAGCGTCCTGAAGCGAATGTTCAATGCCTCGACCGCTAGCGAGAACGCCATTGCAAAATAGACGTAGCCCTTCGGTACGTGCATCCCCATTGCATCGGCAATCAGCACGACGCCCACGACAATCAGGAATGCCAGGGCCAGCATTTTCAGGCTCGGATGCTTGTCAATGAACGCACTGATCGCCCCGGCTGCAAGCATCATGATCAGTACAGCCACGACGATAGCGGCAACCATCACCGGTACATGAGAAACCATTCCGACAGCTGTGATCACCGAGTCCAGCGAGAAGACGATATCGATGATCGCAATCTGAATGATGGTGCTCAGAAAGCCCGCACCTTTTTTACCAAACTCTGACTCCCCCTCCTCGCCACCTTCCAGTTCCTGGAAGATTTCGCTGCTGCTTTTCCACAGCAAGAACAATCCTCCGAAGAACAGAATCAGGTCACGCCCCGAAATCCCTTGATCGAAGACATTAAACAGATCGGCAGTCAGTTGCATGATCCACGTGATGGACAGCAGCAGAAGAATGCGCGTAACCATGGCCAGTGCCAAACCGAAGAAGCGGGTTTTGGGCTGCATGGCTTTGGGCATGCGGCTGACCAAAATCGAAATCATGATGATGTTGTCGATACCCAAAACGATTTCCAACACTGTCAGGGTAAAAAACGCGATCCAGATTTCCGGATTGAGAAACCATTCCATAACGTCAAAACTCTCGATTGCCCAGAAAAAAAGGCATCACCAAAATCGGTGATGCCCGCATGCTCAAATGAGCGAGTCGTGGTAAGCCACATCGCCTCGACGGGGGCGACCAAACCAATCGTCGGTGCGGCGATGCACTGATGGCACCTGTCAGCCAATCAGACGGTGAGAAGCGAGTTGCCATCCATCTCAGACGGAATCGGCAAACTCAGCATCTGCAACAGGGTTGGAGCGATATCGCACAACCGGCCATTCTTCAGACCGTGTCGCCCTGGTTGCTCACTGACCAGAATCAGCGGCACCGGATTCAAGGTATGCGCCGTGTGGGCCTGGCCAGACGTCGCATCGAGCATTTGCTCAACGTTGCCGTGGTCGGCGGTAATCAAACATTCACCACCAGCTGCGAGGGTTGCTTCAACTACGCGACGCAGGCATTCATCGAGCACCTCGACCGCCTTGACGGCAGCATCGAAGGAGCCGGTATGACCTACCATATCGCCGTTGGCATAGTTGCAAACGATCAGATCGAATCTGCCGCCAGCGATCGCGTTGACCAGTTCGTCAGTCAACAGGGGGGCGCTCATCTCAGGCTGCAGATCGTAGGAAGCAACGTCAGGCGACGGAATCAGGATTCGCTCCTCACCCTCAAAAGGCTGCTCTCTACCGCCGTTGAAAAAGAACGTCACGTGGGCGTACTTCTCGGTTTCGGCAATGCGCAATTGCGTTTTCCCAAGTCTGGCCAAGTGTTCCCCCAAGCTGTTGTGAATAGCTTCGGGAGGGAATGCACACAGACAACTCAGCTCTTCGGAATACTGCGTCAATGTGAGCAAGCGATCCTTGGCCACCACAAACGGCCGCTCGAAGGTCGTGAAATCCGGTTGGATCAACGCCTGGGTCAACTCCCGCGCCCGATCGGGGCGAAAGTTCATGAAGATCATGGCGTCATCCGCACCGACACTGACGGACTGCCCAATCGTGGTTGGCTTGACGAATTCGTCCGACTCCCCACGTTCGTAAGCGGCAGACAACGCTACGGACGCCGTTTCAGCCTGATGTTCGGCTTCGCCGCCGACAATCAATCGGTAGGCCGATTCCACGCGACCCCAGCGGTTGTCGCGATCCATTGCATAGTAGCGACCGACCAGCGAAACAATGCGTCCGGCGCCCAGTCTCGCAAACGCGTTTTCCAAAGCCTCAAGCGAGGCTAAAGCGCTCTTGGGCGGCGTGTCTCGGCCATCGAGAAAGCCATGCACATAAACTTTCTCGACACCCTGCTCAACCAGGCAACCACAAGCCGCGATAATCTGATCGATATGACTATGCACGCCGCCCGGAGAAAGGAGGCCCATCACGTGCACGGCACCATCGCGACTCTTTACCCCTTGGAGCAACAACTGTAGTGCCGGGTTGTGTGAGAACTCTCCGTCCGCGAGTGCTTTATCAATTCGGGTCAGGCTCTGGTACACCACCCGCCCCGCACCGAGGTTCATGTGGCCAACCTCGGAGTTCCCCATCTGACCTTCTGGCAGTCCAACAGCAAGACCTGACGTTTCGATTTCGCTGTGGGCGAAACGCTTGAGCAACGCATCAAACGTCGGCTTTCTCGCTGCGGCGAAAGCATTCGATTCAGTAGCCTGCCGAATACCGACACCATCAAGAATAATCAAAGAGCGCGTAGTCATCGTGCCCCCTAGAAGATGTAGTCAGTGGTCAAGAAGCTCGACTCGCGATTGCGAATGATGTCGCTGACCAGTTCCTTGTTGCTTTCCTGGAACTTGGTGGCGACGAGCGTGCGAATGGAGAACACGCGCAAGGCGTCATGCACGGACAGCGTCCCTTCGGCAGAGTTTTTGCGACCGTTGAATGGAAAGCTGTCTGGGCCGCGCTGGCATTGCGCGTTGATGTTGATACGCCCCACCTGATTGGCGAAGGCATCGACCAAACGACCCACTTGCGCGGAATCCTTGCCGAAAATACTGAGCTGCTGGCCGAAATCGGAATCGAGGACGTATTCGATGACTGTTTCCAGATCACGGTAAACCACCACAGGTACAACCGGCCCGAACTGTTCTTCGTGGTACACACGCATGTCGGAAGTCACCGGGTACAGCACCGCTGGGTAGAAGAACGTCTCACAGACTTCTCCCCCGCCGGCGTTGACGACGTTGGCGCCTTTGCTGACAGCATCGGCCACAAGCCCGGTCAGAAAGTCAGTCTTGCCTGGCTCTGGCAGGGGCGTTAAAGCGACACCTGACTCCCACGGCATACCCGGTTTCAGCTGAGCCAACTTCGCCTGGAACTTGTCGAGGAAAGCGTCAACGACGTTTTCATGAACGAACAGGATTTTCAGCGCAGTGCAGCGTTGCCCGTTAAACGAGAGCGAGCCGGTAACAGCCTCGGAAACGGCGTTATCCAGATCGACATCGGGCAGGATGATGCCCGGGTTTTTCGCATCCAGGCCCAGCGCGGCACGCAGACGGTGTGGCTTAGGGTGTAGCTTTTTCAGGTCGCTGGCAGCCTTGTTGGTTCCGATGAACGCAAAAACATCGATCTTGCCGCTGGCCATTAAAGCGCTGACGGTTTCCCGGCCGCTGCCGTAGATGATGTTGATAACCCCGGCCGGGAAGCTGTCACGGAATGCCTCAAGCAAAGGTCGAATCAGCAGTACACCGAATTTGGCCGGTTTGAACACGACGGTATTGCCCATGATCAACGCAGGGATCAAGGTCGTGAACGTCTCGTTCAGAGGATAGTTATAAGGCCCCATGCACAGCGTTACGCCCAGCGGAACGCGGCGGATCTGGCCCAGGGTGTCTTGTTCGAGCTCGAAACGGCTGGAACGACGATCCAGTTCCTTGAGAGCATTGATCGTGTCAACGATGTAGTCGCAGGTGCGATCGAACTCTTTCTCCGAGTCTTTGAGATTCTTGCCAATCTCCCACATCAACAATTTCACTACCGCTTCACGTTGTTCACGCATGCGGCTGAGGAAAGACTCCACGTGCCGAATACGCTCAACCACACGCAGGGTTGGCCAGACGCCTTGGCCACGGTCATAGGCCTGCACCGCTGCATCCAGTGCGGTCATGGCCGTTTGCGCGTCCAGAAGTGGGGTACTGCCCAAAATTACGGACTCATGACCCGATTCCTTTTTCAGGCATACAGGGCTGCGGACGGGAGCGAGCGCGCCGTCCCACAACCGCAGCTCGCCATTGACCAGATATTCGCGCTGTTCAATGGAAGGTCCTGGACGGAACGCAGCAGGGATTTCGTCCGCGCTCGGGAAGAGAGTTTCAAGTCGGTTGTTCAACGTCATTTTTCATACCTCTGTGCACACTGTGCAGTGCCGGGAGAGAAAAAACCGGGCACATGGTGCTTTGCACGTTCAAATAGAATTCAGATCGCGATGGGTTCGGCAGCCGGCGCCGTTTGAGCCGCCCAGCAGATGGCAGCAAAGGACATCGCATCCAGCGAAGCTCCGCCGATCAGGCCACCGTCGATGTCCGGTTGATCGAACAATTGCTTGGCGTTCTCGGCCTTCACGCTCCCGCCGTACAGAATCCGGCAATCGGTGGCGGCCGGGCGATCCTGTTCAGCCAGCCATTCCCGGATGTGCCGATGAACAGCTTGAGCCTGCTCTGGCGTCGCGGTTTCGCCAGTACCAATGGCCCATACAGGTTCATAGGCAATCACACTCTTGACCAGGTCCTGAATGCCCACTGCCTTCAGTACTGCACTCAATTGTTGGGTGACGACTGCCTCTGTTTCACCCCCCTGACGTTGAGCAAGTGTTTCACCAACACACAAAACCGGGATGAGTCCGGCACGAAGCGCGGTAGCAAACTTCTTTGCCACAAGCTCATCATCTTCTGCATAAAGCGCACGGCGCTCCGAATGCCCCACGAGCACATAGCGGCAGCCGATGTCCTGGAGCATCGAAGCACTGACTTCTCCGGTATGTGCGCCTGACAGATGGGTGCTGAGATTCTGGGCTCCCAGCGAAACATCAGAATCATCCAGCAGATCGGCTACGGTCGTCAGGTAGGGAAACGGTGGGCAAATTGCCGTTTCAACGCTTTCAAAGCGTGAAATCACCGGAAGTAAGCTGCGCAGCAACGATGCATTGGCCACGCTACTGCCGTTCATTTTCCAATTGCCGATAACCAGTTTCTTTTTGTGAGAAGAGGTCTGCATGATTCAGGCTTTCCTGTTCAGAAGCGCGGCCGTGTTGTAAGGCGCTCGCTCTTGCAAGGCCTCTTCTATACGCAACAATCGGTTGTATTTACCCACACGATCCGAGCGGCTCAGAGAGCCTGTCTTAATCTGCCCCGCGCAAGTGGCAACGGCGAGGTCGGCAATGGTGGTGTCCTCGGTCTCACCCGAACGATGGGAAATAACTGCTGTGTAACCGGCATCTTGCGCCATGCGGATGGCGTCCAGCGTCTCGCTGAGTGTGCCGATCTGGTTGAACTTGATCAGGATCGAATTACCGATCCCTTTCTGAATGCCTTCGCGCAGAATTTTGGTGTTGGTCACAAACAAGTCGTCGCCCACCAGTTGCACGTGGCCGAGCTTCTGAGTCAGTCCCGCCCAGCCATCCCAATCGCTTTCATCCATCCCGTCTTCGATGGAAATGATCGGGTACTTGTCGCAAAGCATCGCCAGGTAATCGGCGAAACCAGCCGAATTGAATGACTGGTCTTCGCCGGCGAGTACATAATTGCCGTCCTCGTAAAATTCGGAGGCAGCACAATCCAGCGCCAGCGTGATGTCCTTGCCCAGCTCATAACCCGCTCGACTTACGGCTTCCTTGATAACAATCAATGCTTCTTCATTGGAGGCAAGTGAAGGAGCAAACCCACCCTCATCCCCCACCGCGGTGCTCAGGCCGCGTTCCGACAAAACCTTCTTCAAGGAGTGGAACACCTCGGCGCCCATGCGCAGGCCTTCGCGAAACGACGAGGCTCCGACTGGCTGGATCATGAATTCTTGAATATCGATGTTGTTATCGGCGTGCTCGCCGCCGTTGATGATGTTCATCATCGGAACGGGCATGCTGAATTTGCCCGGTGAGCCATACAGCGCAGCCAAGTGTTCGTACAGCGGAACACCCTTGACCGCAGCCGCAGCCTTGGCGGTGGCCAGGGACACCGCGAGGATCGCATTGGCCCCCAGAATGCTCTTGCTCTCGGTACCATCCAGGGCAATCATCGCATTGTCGATTTCGCGCTGATTCAGGGCATCCAGTCCGATCAGGCATTCACGAATCGGGTTGTTCACATTCTCGACCGCGCGCATCACGCCTTTGCCCATGTAACGCGATGCATTGTCTCTCAGCTCGAGCGCTTCACGGGAACCCGTGGACGCACCGGAGGGAACGCTGGCCGTTGCACTGACGCCACACGCGAGGGTCACAACCGCTTCGACGGTGGGGTTGCCTCGCGAGTCCAGAATTTCACGGGCAAGGATGTGTTGGATACGGCTGTTCTTGTTAAGCATGATTTGTCCCCTTCGAATGGTTCACTGCCGTTACCTCTTCGCCTTGCGGCGTCAGCAGCTCCTGCTGTTCTGCGTACTGCGCTCGAAAATCGAAATCGCGTGGCCACGACTCAAAATCGTGGTTATCCGCGGCTTCGTGATCAGTTGAACGGGTTTCACTCATCAGAGCATCCTCACTCAGCGAATGGCTTCGCCAACGCACACGACTCGAAGGGAATTGGTCCCACCTTGGGCGTTGGCGTAATCGCCTTTGGTAATCAGAACGTGATCACCGGCCTTCACCACACCGCGTCGGGTCAACTCTTCAACCGCTTTCTCATTCACCATTTCAGGAGCGAAGTCGTCACTGTCGAACGGAATGGTCGCGACACCACGGAACAACGTGACGCGATTCTGAGTGGCCAGATTGCGAGAGAACGCAAAGATCGGGAGGTGCGAGCGAATGCGCGACATCAAGCGAGGCGTATCGCCGCTTTCCGTCATGCAGATGATGGCTTTGACACCGTGCAGATGGTTGGCCGCGTACATGGCGGACATCGCGATGGACTCGTCGATCTTGTGGAACACCTGGTCGACGCGATGTTTGGAACGATGGGACTGAGGATGCTTTTCTGCGCCGATGATGATCCGGTGCATGGCCTCGATCGTTTCGATGGGATAGGCACCCGCCGCGGTTTCGGCGGAGAGCATCACGGCGTCGGTGCCATCAAGCACTGCGTTGGCAACGTCGAACACTTCTGCACGAGTCGGCATTGACTGCGTGATCATCGACTCCATCATCTGAGTGGCAGTGATCACCACACGATTCAGCGTGCGGGCACGTTCGATAATCAGCTTTTGAACGGCGACCAGTTCCGCGTCACCAATTTCCACCCCCAGGTCACCCCGGGCCACCATCACGCCTTCAGATGCTTCGATGATCTCATCGAGAATTCGCAGGTCATTGACGGTTTCTGCGCGTTCAATCTTGGCAATCAGGCCGGCCTGCCCTCCCGCCTCCTGCATCAGGCGACGAGCCAGGTGCATATCCGAGGCGTCGCGTGGAAACGAAACAGCCAGGTAGTCCACCTGCATGTGTGCAGCTGTCTTGATATCGGCGAAATCTTTTTCGGTCAGCGCCGATGCCGACAGTCCACCGCCTTTGCGATTGATCCCCTTGTTGTTGGACAGCGGCCCGCTTATCAGGACTTCGCAGATCAATTGAGTCGCTTCGACTTTCAGAACCTTCAACTCGATTCGCCCGTCATCGAGTAACAGAATGTCGTCTGGGCGGCTGTCTGTGATCAAGGCCTCGTAGTCGATTCCGACTCGCTGATTGTCTCCGGCATTTTTGTCCAGCGCTGCGTCGAGAATGAATTGCTGCCCCTTCTCGAGAACGACTTTTCCTTGCGCAAACCGTGCGATGCGAATTTTAGGACCTTGCAGATCGGCCAGTACTGCCACGAAACGACCATGTTTGGCAGCCAGCTCACGCACCATCCGGGCACGAGCAATGTGATCTTCAGCCTTCCCATGGGAGAAGTTCAGGCGCACGACATCAACGCCCGCTTTCACCAATCCCTCGAGGGCTTCGAATGATTCTGTTGCTGGCCCCAACGTGGCCACGATCTTGGTTCTGCGCTGCATGACAGATACTTCCTCAAACAGGGTTTTATTATTGAACGCAAAGGAAATCTGGATGCGCTTGTGATTATTTGCGTGCAAATAATCAATCAGCGCAAAGCAATCCAATCGACTGCTAAGACTGCCAGGGGCCGAAAAATAGCTTTTTACCTCAGTATTTTCATGCTAAACGCCCAGCACCCAGGTAAGCGCCATCGAAAAACGCTTAAAAAATCTTGGCACATTGACACACCAAAATGCAATGCTATTTTAGTCAGCACAAATACACGCATCCGGCCACGACCCGGATCGCACTACTCTGCCGAAGGGATATTGATCATGCTGCCAAGACGCCTCTCCATCGCCAGTCGAATGGTTCTCGGGTTCGTCATCATTGCCGCGCTGAGCATTGCGCTAGGGGTCTTCGCGCTACGTCAGATCGATGAAGTGCAGGTCCAATCGACCCAGATAAAAGACAATTGGCTTCAACGGGTACGTGCTCTGGGGGCGGCGAATGCCGCACTGAACCGCTATCGGATGGGATCGATGCAGCACATTCTTTCGGTCAGCGAAAAAGACATGCAGTCTTACGAGGACAAAACCGCCGGGCGGTTGCGTCAGGTTCGCGAGCAAATGCAGATCTACGCCCAGTTGCTCACGAACGAGGACGATAAGGGCAGGTTGAGCGCGTTCAATGCCAGCCTTGACGTGTATGCAAAAAATCACCTCGAATTGCTAAAGCTTTCTCGCAAGGGTGAAAAAACGGGCGCCAGGGAATTTCTGATGGCGATCAGGGATTCCTACGATCAGATGACGCAAAACTTCGAAGACCTCATCGACCGTTCAAACCAAGGCGCAGAGCTGGCAGGTAACGAGTCGATCGATGCCTATCAACGCGCCGTCCAAGGCGTGGCATTGGTCATCATCCTGGTTGGTATCGGGACAGTTCTGGTGGCATGGCTACTGACTCGCAGCATCACAGCTCCTTTGAATGTGGCCGTTAAAGCCGCGAAAACAATTGCCGAAGGTGATCTGAGCCAGCCCATTCAACCAACGGGCAACGATGAAGCTACTCGTCTGCTCGAGTCCTTGGCGACCATGCAAAGCAATCTGATAAAGACCCTGGGAAAGATCTCAGGCTCATCCCGGCAATTGACCAGCGCCACCGCGCAACTGAACACGGTCACGGAAGCTTCCAGTCAGGATATTCAACAGCAACACGCCGAGATTGAGCAGGCAGCCACCGCGGTGACCGAAATGACCGCCGCAATCGAAGAAGTCGCCCGTAATGCACTGTCCACGTCCGAGCTGTCCGTGGCTTCACGGGACATTGCCCTGAAAGGGCAGCAACGCATGGTCGAAACGTTGGGCGCCATAGAGACGCTAACCCGAGATGTGCAACTCAGCTCGGAGCAGATCGAAAGCCTGGCCGAACAGGCGCAGCGCATTGGCAAGGTACTGGACGTCATTCGCACGATCGCAGAACAGACCAACCTGTTGGCACTCAACGCCGCCATTGAAGCGGCTCGAGCAGGCGATGCGGGAAGAGGTTTTGCAGTCGTTGCAGATGAGGTACGCGCCCTCGCCCACCGCACTGCACAGTCGACCCGGGAAATCGAAGAGATGATAAGTGGCATCCAGAGCGGAACTGATACTGCCGTTTCGACCATGCTCAACAGCAGCGAGAACACCCGCCTCACACTGTCTTTGGCCCAATCCACTCAAAGCGCGCTGGCAGAAATCGTCGCCGCCAATGACGACATCAATCAACGCAATCTAATGATCACGACGGCCACCGAAGAACAAGCGCACGTTGCACGTTCCGTTGACCGCAACTTGCTCAATATCCGTGATCTATCCGTTCAGTCGGCTACGGGCTCACAACAAACCACTGACGCTTCGATATCCCTCGGCCATTTGGCTGTCGAACTCAACAGCATGGTGGGTCACTTCAAGATTTAATCAGTGCAATTTTTTGCATAATGCCACGTTAAAAAGTAGTCAACGGCGACGAAACCTGTTCGAATCAAGCCATGCTTCATTCGCTCTCACTCGCCACTACTGCGGAAAGTGATCGTCGCCACTCTATTCGTAAGTGATCAAAATATGGCCTCAAGTGCCCTCGTACTACGCATCGCCGCTGAAATCCGGCAGAAAATCCAGACAGGCAAGCTGCCCCTGGGTGCTCATCTGAGCGCACAAAAAGTCGCCGACGAGTTCAACGTCTCCCGCTCCCCTGCACGCGAAGCGCTGGTGCTGCTCTCCGAGCAAAACATTCTCGAGCAACTGCCAAATCGTGGGTTCTTTGTGCTGGAGCTCGTGCAGGATCCGTCGCAAATCCACGATGAGGTACTTCCGCTTGAAGAGCCGGACGAATACTACCGACTCTCGGAAGACTGGCTGAACAATGCAATCCCCAACGAAGTGACAGAGCAGTTTCTGCGCACTCGCTACAACCTGACAAAGGCCCAGGTCATAGACATTCTCAACCGGGCGGCAAAAGTCGGTTGGGCCGAGCCAAAACCGGGTTATGGCTGGCGCTTCCTGGACGTGGCGAAGACACCGGAAACTCTCGAACAGATCTACAAGGTGCGCTCGTTGATCGAACCGGCAGCGCTGCTGGAATCGACCTACCATCACGACCTGAGCAAGCTCCAGCGCTTGAAAAAAGAGCAGCAGGACATGCTCAACGGCGGCATTGATAACCTGCCGGCTGATGTGCTGCTCAAAAATGGTATTCGCTTCCACGAAGAGCTAATCAAGCTCTCCGGCAACCCGCTTTATCACATGATCCTGGTCCAGATGAACAACATGCGGCGATTAATCGAATATCGCTCGATGATCGACCGCAAGCGCCTTTTCAAACAGTGCGCCGAACACATCCGGATGATCGAACTGGTGGAGCAAGGCAACAACCTTGAAGCCGCGCATCTCATGAAACAGCACCTGAGTGGATCCTTCGCTCACAAATCGCCGATTCTGAAATTAAGACCCGAATCCGCCGAAGCCAACCTTTCACTTTCAGGCATCGGCACTGGCCTCACATCACTTCTCGAGGAGAGTACAAGTTGAGCACCGAAGAACAATTGCGTGAAGAAATCTGCACCGTCGGCAAAAGCCTGTACGAACGTGGTTATACCGTGGGTAGCGCAGGCAATATCAGTGCACGCCTGGAAGATGGCTGGTTGATCACCCCCACCGACGCCTGCCTGGGAAGATTGAAGCCGGAAGAAATCGCGAAAGTCAGCAAGGACGGCACCTGGGTATCCGGCAACAAGCCGTCGAAAACCCTGGAGCTGCATCGTCAGGTATACGACCGCAACCCGGAAGTGAATGGTGTAGTGCACACACATTCGACTTCGCTCGTGGCTCTGACGCTCGCCGGAGTCTGGAACAAAGACGACATCCTTCCTCCACTGACGCCTTACCAAATCATGAAAGTCGGCCACATCCCATTGATCGCCTATCAGCGCCCCGGTTCTCCTGACGTGGCGGCACAAGTTGCGCAATTGGCCAACGATGTGCGTGGCGTCATGCTGGAACGGCTAGGCCCAGTGGTTTGGGAAAGCTCGGTATCGAAAGCCAGCTTTGCACTGGAAGAGCTTGAGGAAACGGCGAAGCTCTGGATGTTCAGCAATCCGAAGCCTGCACCGCTGGATGAGGAAGCAATTGAAGATCTGCGTCGGGTGTTTTCTGTTAAGTGGTGATGCCTCCAAGACGCAACACAAGATCGTCCATTGAATAACGCGTTGTCACTCGCCTTGTTAATCACAATGCCCATTCAGCTCGCCACAGAAGTGGTTAGCGAGGCGAGCGTACTCTAACATCGTTGACACACTCTCCCTTCAACGTTGCTCATGCGGCCGTTTTATCGATACTGAGCGCCTGTTCCGGCCATTTTTTGCCCCTTTCGGCTTAGGCGTTAGCTGCGGACTCAACCGGTCGCGATAGTCAGCGGACGGCCAATATCTGACGGTCATTAAGGGGCGCTCTTGGCTTGGTACGACCGACCACTGTCGTCCAAGTAACGATTCAGAGCCTCACCCAAGGCTTCAAAAGTTTTGGCAATGCGCCCGACTTTACGCAGGTCATTGTGCATGGCAATCCAAACATCAACGTCGAAGCCGAAGCTGTCAGGCAGAATCCGAATCAGACCATAGTTAGCCGCAACGGTGGCTGGACACAAGCCAAACCCTAGGCCATTTCTCAGCGCAGCGAGTTGAGCAAGGTGATTATCGGTAGCGATAGAGAAAGGCTGGTCTGCCTCGCACAGTCCTATCTCGACCAGCCGACGCAGGTCGGCGGTGCGTCGGTCGGGGCCAATCAGTGGCGCGCGACGCACGGCATCGAGACTTGCAGGCTCGCCATAGCGTTCAAGGCACTGGGCACTTGCGTACAAGCCGACTCGCAAAGCACCTGTGCGTCGCACGACCACTCCGGTTTCTCTCGGGCGCACGAGTCGTACGGCGATGTCTGACTCCTGTCGGGAGATGTCTTCCAGCAAATCGTTGATACTGATTTCGAGCTTCAATGCTGAATGCTGGTAATGAAACTCGCGAATCAATCCAGGAAGTACCTCAACACCCAAAAAGGCGCTGCTGGTGAGCCTGACAGTGCCGCACGATACGTCCGTTTCAGCGCTGGCCATGCGATTGAACGCCTCGGCAGCCATCGCCATTGATTCGACATGGTGAACAAGCCCACGTGCCGATGCAGTAGGCACTAGACCTGCGCAGGTTCGGGTGAACAGCTTCACCCCCAGACCAGCTTCAAGGCTTTCCAGACGTCGGCGAGCCGTTGCCTGCGCAATTCCCAGCAATCTGGAGGCGCCTGACAGGCTGCCACTGCGCAATACTGCCAGGAATACTCGCTGGCTTTCCCATTCAAGGCCACTCATCTATTTCTTACCAACGGTTGCTCCGTTTATTGTCTTCTGCCGGGTTCGAGGAACATGGATGATGCACCTCTCATTCGTAGCGCAGCAGTATAAGGAGCGACACCATGGGTTTCACCGGACAATGCCGATGCGGACAAGTCCAACTTCAACTGCAGATTGAATCTGCACCGTTGTACGCATGCCACTGCCTGAACTGCCAACGCTGGAGTGGCAGTGCCTTCGCATTACATATGCTCTGTCCAGCTCAGGCGATTGAGATCTCGGGAAGCACACTTGCATACACCCATACAACAGAAGGACATACATCGACGCAGTACGCCTGCGGTACGTGTTTCACCCGGCTGTTCAATGAGACCGACGCGGCCCCAGGCATGCGTGTGCTGCGGGCTGGCGTACTCCACGGCGCGGACCGTTTGGCACCCTTGGCACACATCTGGGTCAAGCGTAAACAGCCCTGGATTTCGCTGCCAGAGGGTGTTGCGCAGTGGCCGGAAAGCCCAACCCCCGAAGACTTTGCAGTTGCCATCAGCGAAGGGCGGCTTCAGGTTTGAGCCACACCTTAAAAACTGACTGATTCGACCTGGAAATTTGTTTCGACGGCTGTGCGCAATAGCAATAAAACAACCGTTTTGGCGCTACAACAGCCCTGGCCTTAGCACAGTCTGCGCAACGGGTACCTGAACCGTTGCGCGCATGCCGGCCAAACCGTTACCAGGCATCTACGAACGCGGCATCTCGCCATGCCCTTCAAAGCATCCCCCTCAGTTAAGTATTCACCTGCGAAACGACCTTGCGCACGACATACGGCAGGATACCGCCCTCCTTCAAGTAGAGAATTTCCTGTTGCGAATCCAGCTGCAGAATCAACGGCAGCGAGGTCTGACTTCCGTCCGCGCGATTGATCACCAGGCACAGCGGGTTTGCCCCCACCTGCATTGTCTCCAGACCGTTGAAGTCCAGCGTCTCATCCCCTTTTAACTGCAAGTTCGTCGCGTCGACTCCTGCCGCGAAGGTAATGGGCAAGATGCCCATGCCGATCAGATTGCTACGATGGATACGCTCAAAACTCTGCGCGACGACAGCCTTGACCCCCAAGGTGGCTTGCGCCTTGGCTGCCCAGTCACGACTGGAGCCCGCTCCATAGTTGAACCCGGCGAAGATCACCAGCGGCACGTCCTTGGCAACGTAGCTCAGAGCTGCGTCGTAAACGCGCTGGATCGAACCGTCAAAAGCCGTTGCAAAACCACCCTCTCCCGGCTGTTGCTCCAATAGCCGATTCTTCACTGCTCGATTCACGAATGCACCGCGCATCATCACTTCGTGATTGCTGCGGCGGGTCGAGTATTGATTGAGATCGTTCGGGTTTTCGCCACGCTCGATCAACCACTGGCCCGCCTGGCTTTCGAGTGGAATCGCACTGGCCGGAGAGATGTGGTCAGTGGTGACGTTGTCGCCCAGCACCATCAATGTTCTCGCACCATGGATCGACAACTTGGGGGAAGCCTCTGGCTTGACGTTTTGCAGGTAAATAGGGCGGCGCAGGTAAGTCGAATTCGACGCCCAAGGAAACTGCACGCTGCCACTCGCTGACAGTGCCTGCCAGTGATGAGTGCCATCCCACAGCATCGCGTTACGCTGGCGGAACAAATCCGGGCGAACGGTCTGGCTGACCAGTGCCTGAATCTGCTCTTCACTGGGCATCAGTTCATGCAGGTACACATCGTTGCCTGCCGCATCCTGTCCTAACGGCTCAGTCTGGATATCCATATTGATGGTGCCCGCCAACGCATAAGCTACGACCAGCGCCGGCGAGGCCAGATAGCCGACCTGTACGCGAGGATTGACCCGCCCCTCGAAATTGCGATTACCCGACAGCACCACCACGGTTTTGAGGCCCTGGTCCGAAAAGCGCTCCATGTGTTCTTCGAGACTGCCGGAGTTACCGATGCAGGTCATGCAGCCAAACCCGGCGAGGTCGAACCCCAGGGCCGAGAAGTCGCTCAGCAGATCGGCCTTTTCCAGGTAGTCCGCGACTACGCGCGAGCCGGGCGACAGAGATGTCTTGACCCAGGGTTTACTACGCAAACCGCGACGCTGAGCGTTACGGGCCAGCAATCCCGCCTGGATCATCTGGCTCGGGTTTGCAGTGTTGGTGCAACTGGTAATTGCCGCCAGGGAGATGGCGCCATGGGTCAGGGCCTGGCCAAACGTAGGCTCGAAGTATTCCGCTTCAGCGTCCGAGGAACGAGCGATCACGCCCTCCCGCTCACCCAGAATTTCCTGACGAAAGGATGGCGAGGCGTCAGCCAGTTTGCGCCACTGATGCGGCTGATGAGGCCCGGCAACACTTGGCTCGATGGCCGCAAGATCCAGCTCGATCAGGTCATCGAAATGCGGTTCGGGCAGTGAGTCGTGACGCCACAGGCCCTGTGCTTCGAGGTAAGTTTCAATACGCGCAATAGTGTCTTCGCTGCGGCCGGTCAGGTGCATGTATTCCATCGTGCTGTCGTCGAACGGGAAGAACACTACCGTGGCGCCATACTCAGGGGCCATGTTCGACAGCGTGCCTCGCGCCGCCCAACTGAGCTTCGACAAGCCAGGGCCGCAGAACTCAACGAACTTGCCCACTACGCGCTTCGCACGCAATATTTGCGTGATGCGCAATGCCAGATCGGTTGCTGTCACACCGGGCCGCAGTTCATTGCTCAAACGAATGCCGACGACTTCAGGAAAACTGATCGGCACCGGCTCACCGAGCATGGCAGCCTGTCCCTCCAGCCCACCCACACCCCAGCCAAGAACGCCGATGGCGTTGATCATCGGCGTGTGGCTGTCGGTTGCTACGATATCGTCAGGATGCAGCAGTGGCTGGCCATCGGCGGTCTGGCTTTCCCAAACCACGGTCGCCAGCGACTCCATATTAACTTGGTGAATGATGCCAGTACCGGGCGGAACCACCTTGAAATTCGTCAGGCTCTTTTGTGCCCATTTGATGAATTCGTAGCGTTCGGAGTTGCGGCGATAGTCGATGTCCAGGTTCTTCTCCACCGCGTCCGCTTCGGCGTAGCGCTCGACGATCACCGAATGGTCAATGACCAGCACCGCAGGAATCATCGGGTTCATGGTTTCCGGTGCGCCACCCATTTCCGCCACCATGTCGCGCATACCGGCAAAGTCAGCAAGCGCCGGCAGGCAGGTCGTGTCGTGGAACATCAGTCGGTTAGGATAAAACGGCACTTCGCAGGCCGGCGCCCCTTGGCGTATGCATGCGATGAAGTTGTCCAGCGACGCTGGTGAGCACCGCGCCACATTCTCCAGCAGAATACGGATTGAATAGGGCAAGCCAATGAGCTCGTCCGGGGTGAGTATCTTGTGCAGATCCACGTAGGCGTAACGGGTGTCGCCCACTTGAAGATGACTTTGATGACGTGCGTCGATGGTTGAAATCATGGGCTTATCGTTTACCGGTTAAGTGCGTACGCAAACGACTCTATACGGTCGTTCAGTTGAACCCAGCGTAACCAAAGGCCGAGCCGGGGAAAATTGAACAATGAGCAAGTCATCGTTCGCCCACGGAGAACGCAGCCTTGATGAGTCTGAAATTGTCAGGTCTTGCCCACTTCCCTACTCTCAGGGCCGACGACAATTTCCATGGAGACCATTTATGCTCGCCCCTACCGTAAAAGTCCTTGAAGAGCTTGCCCCGACTGGTGTGCTCAAAGCTGCCATCAACTTCGGCAACCCGGTGCTTGCACAGCGCAATGCCGACACGGGGCAGCCTCAAGGAGTATCCGTCAGCCTGGCGGTGGAACTGGGCAAGCACTTGGGCGTCCCTGTCGAGTTCATCACCTACGATGCTGCAGGTAAGGTGTTCGAGGCTTTGGCGCAAAATCAATGGAACATTGCATTCCTGGCCATCGAACCTGTGCGTGAAGCTCAAGTCGCCTTCAGTGAACCTTACGTGATTATCGAAGGTACCTATCTGGTCAAGGACAGCTCTCCATTCCGCAAGATGGAAGATCTGGATCAGCCCGGCGTGCGGATCGCCGTGGGTAAGGGTGCAGCTTATGACCTGTACCTGAGCCGGACTCAACAGCACGCAACCCTGGTTCGCGCACCAACCTCTGCCGGAGCTGTGGACCTGTTTCTCGATGAGAACCTGGATGCGGCGGCGGGTGTGCGTCAACCGCTGCTCAAGGTCGCCGAGGCCAACAAGGAATTGCGCGTACTGGACGGCTACTTCACATCAATTCGCCAGGCAATGGGCGTTCCAGTGCGATGCGCCGCGGGTGCGGCGTACGTCAGAGCATTCCTGGAAGAACAGAAAGCCAACGGCTTCGTTAGCAAGGCACTTGCCGCAAGCGGCCAAAGTGACGTCACGGTTGCCCCGCTTCAAGTCAATTGAGGCCGCTGCGATGAGGGGTTGAAACGCACTTGCCTGCTCAGCGGCGAAGGCGTTTCAACCAGATTTTATGCACCGGCTCAGCGCAGAGCATCACCACTATCAAACGCATGATCTGCATTGCCGTAACGATGCCAACGCCCAGGTTCAAGGCTTCGGCCGTCAGGTACATTTCCGTACTGCTGCCCGGCATCATGCCCAGTGCCAGCGTCATCAAAGGAAAGCCCAGCAGATATCCGATCCCAAGTGCCAGCAACAAGGTGCATACAATCATGCTCAAGGTGAACACCGAAACCTTGATCAGGAATGTCGGTGAGGCCTTGAAGAACTGGCGATCAAAGTAGCCTCCGAGCGCACAACCGATCATGAGCTGACCGTAATGGCTCAGCTCAACGGGTAATGCCGTCTGCAGATTGAAGCTGGCAGTGAATAGCGCACACAGCGCCATCGGGCCGAACATCCAAGGGTTCGGCAACTTGTACCGTTTCCAGATAATCGCCGTCAGCGCTCCGCCGAGCAACAATGGCAGCAGCCAATACCAATCACTGGGCAATCGGGCATGAGCCACCGATGGAGAGATTTTCGAGGTGAAAAACATCGCGGGCGGAACACAAAGAACAATCAGCACGAGCCGTACACTGTGAGCTGCAGCGATCTGACTGACGTTGGCCTTATGCCTGATCCCCGATTGAATCATCTCTGCAAAGTTCGCAGGCATGAAGGCGAAAAAGGCAGTCGTCAGATCCATGCCTCGACGCCGCATGAACTCTATGCCGAGCAAGGCAAGCAACAAGGTCAGAAATGCCGCGAACAGCATCATCGCGAAATGCCCCAGGATCTGCTCCAGCACCGCGGGTGTGAAATGCAGGCCGATGGATGTCGCAATCATCCATTGCCCGGTCAATCGACCATTGGGGATCTCCCCTACCCGCCAGCCGAGGCAACGCACCAGAATAACCGCCAACATCGATCCAATGATCCAGGGCAAAGGCCAGTTCAGGTAACTGGCAATCAGTGCGCCGGTCACTCCAACCAGCGGTGTCGCCCACCACAATCCCATTGAGGTGAAAAACGCTCTCATACGTTGGCGCCACCAAAGACCATGCACACTGGACTCCCTGTCTCAATCACCTCACCCGTTGGGGTCAAGCTGCCAGTCGTTGGGTCAACACTGAAAACCACGATCGTGTCGCTGTCCTCGTTGGCCACATACATGCATCTGCCGTCGGGCGACAAAGCGAAAAATCGAGGAGTGAGGCCTTGCGTTGGCGTCGCTGATTCGAATGTCAGCCAGCCCGATTGGGGATCAATGCTGAAGCGCGCAATGCTGTCGCTTCCCCGGTTGGAGGCGTAGAGGAAGCGCCCGGCCTTATCGACTTCGATCTCTGCAGCCGTGCTGTCGCCGGTGAAAGAATCCGGCAGCGCAGAGAGCACCTGCTGCGGCTGAAGCTCACCACTTTCGCTGTTGAAGCGATAGGTTGCGACAGTCGAATCGAGCTCATTGACCGAGTAGACAACGGGCAATCCCGGATGAAACGCCACATGCCGTGGTCCTGCACCTTTGCGAGTAGCAACCGATGGACAAGCTGTCGGCAGCAACTTGCCCGATTGCGAGTCGAATCGATAAGTGAAGATCCGATCGAGACCTTTATCCGGCACGACCACTAGCTTTCCACTGGGGTCGAATGGATTGAAATGCGGTTTCGGGCCTTTTTGTTCAATTCGATGGGGTCCGATAGGCCCTTGCGTCATCACTTGATCGCAGAGCTCGCCGAGCTCTCCCGAATCGAGAATCGGTAAGACAACAACAGAACCACTGTAATGGTTGCTCACCACCAGGAAGGTGCCGTCCGGTGAAATCGCCAAATGTGCGGGATTGTGGCCATGGGTGCTTTGGCTATTGAGATAGCGCAGCGTGCCATTGGTGCCGATGCTAAATGCGCTGGCCTGATCCGTATCACCATGGACGCAGTACAGGAAATCCTCCTGTTTACTGATCGCAAGAAATGATGGGTTTACCAATCCATCAACCAGTTGCACATGAGACAGGCGCCCAGTCTTTGAGTCGACGCTGTAGACGTTGATCCCGTTGCCACGGGCATTCCTTTCACGAGTGGTACGACAGCCTACGTAAATGAACATGAAGTCATCTCAAAAGGCGAACAGGTACTTGGATGGCACCTGTCACGCGGTCAAGTGTGCGACGAACGCGCGAGCGGTAGGAGGGAGCGCTTCGAATCGTCGAGCAACAATATTCAACTGACGCTTGGCCCATGGCTCGGCCAACGTGACAGCCTGCAAATGGAAGGAACGCAGGTAGGGCCGCAGAACATCGCGAGGCAAAATGCATATGCCCAGATTGGTCGAAACCATCCGGCACATGCATTCAAAGCTGGAAACGCGAACCCGCTGCCTGATTGGTTTACCTAACAATTCGGCTTGTTCACTCAGGAGCAAATGCACCGAGCTCTCCAGATGAGGACCAATGAATTCGAAGATCAGCGCTTGCTCGAAACTGGCTTGCGTCTGCGCCGCCAATGGATGCCGTTCTGGAACCGCAATCACCAACTCATCCACGCGATAGGGAACGGACTCCAACCCTTGTGAAGGTGTTTGTTCGGCAATGATGCCGACATCCGCACGACCGTCCGACACCGCTCGTACGATTGCCGCACCGACGCGCTCCTCGATATCGAACTTGATATCGGGGTAGGTTTCCATAAATGTGCCGATATCCAGACTCAACTGTTGGGCCAACGCCGATGTAATGGCGTGCAATCGAATATGGCCCTTGATTCCAGCACCATACTCACTCAACTCCTGGTCCATCTTTTGAAGAGTTTCGTTCACCTGCAACGCGTAATGGCGCAGCGACTGCCCCGCAGGCGTCAGCTCCATTCCGCGCGGATAGCGAATGAACAAGGGAGAACCCACCTTCTCTTCTAGCTCGCTGATCCGCTTACTGACTGCGGAGGTCGCCAAGTGGCAGAGCTGCGACGCCTTGGTCAGGTTTCGCTGCTCCGCCACAGCCATGAAGATTTCCAGGCTGAGCAGATCATGGCGCATTGGCCAATGCCTTCTCGAAGAAGTCTACGGTGCCAAAATTGCCGGATTTCAGCGCCAGGGCAACCGGGTCGTCGCGCAAGCCGAGTGTCCAGGGCACACCAGGATCGATGGTCGCACCAATTCGTAGAGCCTTGACTTGCAGTGCCTTGACTACCGCACCCGATGTCTCGCCGCCGGCAACCACCAGCTTGCGAACACCCATGCCGTAGAGGCCGACAGCAACGGCGGACAATGCGTCTTCAACGATCTGCCCAGCAGCCTCAACGCCGAGCTTTTGCTGAGCAAGCTTGACCGTCTCTGGATGTGCGCTTCCGTAGATCAGGACGGGACCCTTTTGAATCAGATCCTTTGCCCATTCAAGTGCTTCAGCAACCTGATCATGACCATTGGCAAGACGCAGCGGATCAATGGAAAAGCTCGGACGGGTTTTCTGCCAGTGCTCGACCTGACCATTCGTCGCTACCGAACAACTGCCGGAAACAACGGCGCCCAAGCCCTCGATGACAGGCAGTACCGATGCCGTTTCGGACTGACCGAGCTTGCCTGCACGACGGAAGTTTTCAGGTAGACCCAGCGCAACGCCAGAACCGCCGGTAACGAGTTTATGGTCCGCCACAGCAGTGCCTATCGCATACAAATCTTCATCATCGATCGCATCGACAATGGCATAACCCCGGCCCTGGACAATGAGGCTATTGAAAGCCGTGGAAATGGCTTGCGCCCCCTTGTTGACAACCGAATGTGCAACAAGACCTACCTGCTTGAGCGTCTGCTGCTGCAACACCCGAACCAGATTGGAATCGGTCATTGGCGTTAATGGATGATTACGCATGCCGGATTCGCTCAACAGCACATCGCCGACGAACAAATGACCGTTAAAAATCGTCCGTTTGTTCTCCGGGAATGCAGGACACGCCACAGCGAACGAGACGCTCAAAGCTTCAGCAAGTGCGTCGGCGACAGGGCCGATGTTTCCGCGAGAGGTCGAGTCAAACGTCGAGCAATATTTGAAAAAAAACTGTTGGCAGCCTGCCGCACGCAACCATTCCAGCGCTTCGAGCGATTGAGTAACGGCTTCTTCCGGGCTGACGGTACGGCTTTTCAGGGCAATGACGACAGCATCGATATCATCAGGCAAGGGCCCTTGCGGCACACCGATCACTTGTAGCGTGCGCATGCCGCCACGTACCAGCGTACTTGCCAAATCCGTACCGCCGGTGAAGTCATCAGCGATGCAACCGAGTAGTAATTGACTCACTGTGGTCTCCTCGTGCCCTCCTCCTTTGGATATCTAAAAGGAGAACAGGCGATTTCTTGTTATAGATCCGCAACATTCCAGACAACGGGCGGCATGCCTGGCATGCCGCCCGTTTCAATCAGCCCAGAATGGCTTTGGCTACCGCTTCGCCGAACGATTTGGTACCGCTGGAGCCGCCCAGATCAGGCGTGCGTTGCTTAGGATCCTGCAGCACAACATCCACCGCCTTTTCCATTTCCAGACCGGCCTTGATCAGCGCTTCTTTGTTGTGGTGCTCGCCCATCCACTGCAGCAGCATGCCAACGGACAGAATCATCGAAACCGGGTTGGCCTTGTCCTGACCGGCGATATCCGGCGCAGAGCCGTGCTGGGCCTGGGCGCAGCAATGAGTGTCGCTGGCCATCATGGAACCGGCCAGACCCAGGCTGCCCGACAGTTCACTGGCAAGGTCGCTGATGATGTCGCCGTAGAAGTTGGTCGCGACAAGAACGTCGAAGCGCTCAGGGCTACGTACCAGGTGGGCAGTGGAGGCATCGACCAGCAGATCGTCCAGCGCGACCTCCGGGAAGTCCTTCGCTACATCGCGAACGCATTCCAGGAACAGCCCGTCGGTCATGTGGAAGCTGTTGGCCTTGTGAATGGCGGTGACTTTCTTGCCACGCTTCATAGCCAGCTCGAATGCACGGCGGGCGATACGCTCGCTGCAATGACGAGTGATTTTACGAGTGGATAAAGCCATATCCGGAGTCGGCATTACTTCGCCCCAACCACGGCTCATGTTGCGATCTGGATAAAAGCCCTCAGTCGCTTCACGCATGATCACCAGGTCCATCGTCTTGCCTTCCTTCATGTTGGAAGTCAGGAATGGACGAGTACGAGCAGGACGTACGTTGGCGTAGAGATCCAGGCCAATACGGAAGCCGGCAGAAACGTTGCGACCGCCTTTTTCAGGCACTGGATAGTCGGCGTGCGACTGGGTGCCGAGGATGATGCCGTCGTAGCCTTTGGCCTTCTCCAGCACTTCATCACGCAAGGTGGTGCCGTATTTATCCAGGCTTGTGAAACCGACATCGTCGTAATCGAAGCTCAAGCCCAGATCGAATTTTGTGTTGGCAGCCTTGAGCACCGACATCGAAGATTCAACGATTTCTGGACCAATACCGTCACCAGGAAGAACCAAAATACGCATCGCATACCCCTTACTTATTGTTTGAGCTGAATTTTTTCGAAGCCAGTGCGTGATGAACCGACCCCATTTCTGTACATCGTAAATACAAAGTACAATATTGACGAGACGAAGTCCTTAACCTTTTGCTCCCGTTCGTCCTGAGACATTGTGGGGAGCAGTAGAGCTATCGCCCTCGACAGATTGCATTTTATTGCATGAATATTCAGTTTGTGCAACCTTTACGCTCAACGGTCACCCATTTCACTTTCCCAGGAGATCCTGCATGACAGTTAAAACCTCCGATCTTTGCGATCAATACCCAGACTCAATTCGCGTACTGGCCCCGATTTTTCAGGACTTTGGCGGCAAAAATGATTTCGAGGGACGCGCCTTCACCCTCAAATGTTTCGAGGACAATTCCCGGATCAAGGAAATAAGCAGTCTGCCGGGACACGGCCGGGTGTTGGTGGTGGACGGAGGTGGCAGTGACCGCTACGCGCTGTTTGGCGATGTGATAGCTGAGGATCTGGTCAAGAACGGCTGGGCCGGTGTGTTGATTTACGGTTACATCCGCGACAAAGCGGCGCTGCGCGATATGCCGATCGCCATCAAGGCACTGGGCACATCACCGCGAAAGACCGTCAAACGAAACGAAGGGCAGATTGGCATATCGGTGGAGTTCGCCGGGCACACCATCGCCGATGGCGACCAACTGTTCGGCGATGACGATGGCGTGGTGCTGTTAAACGAGCTGAGCGCTAGCTGACAACCGATATTTCAAGGCTGCGCTGGTACTCCAGCTCATCCTTGGCCTCTTTGTCTGTTTTTTGCCGCCCGACCACATCAAGGTGGTTGCGTAGAAATTCCGCCGCCTCCTCTCGCTGTCCACTTTCGATGAGATCAAGAAGATGGATGTGTTCTTTACATTGGTTGATCAGGCGAGGCCGATCCACGTTGGCCTTGTAGGCCATGAACCGACGCAATTGGTTCTGGCGGCGGATAGCCTCAAGAAAGAAAGCATTGCCCGAGCAGCGCACCACCAGCTCATGAAGCTGCGAACCGATCTGAAACAGCTGCGATCGCGACAAGGTGAAAATGTCGCCATCGAGCAGTTGCTGCTGGATTTCCCGCGCTTTGGCAAACGCTGGCTTATCCACCTCGTAACCCGGTTCCAAAACGGCGGCCGGTTCGATTGCCATGCGAAAACGGTAGCTCTGAATATGGGCTTTGGAGTCATGCAGAAAACTGTTGATCTCCCACCCCTGCCCTGGCTTGCGCTCAATCATTGCTTCATTGGCCAGCCGGGTCAGAACCTTCATGAGCTGTCCTCTCGGCACCTCATATTTGCGCATCAACTCGGCTTCAAAAAAAGTCGTGGGAATGTCACCACGCAGGACGTCGTCGACAACGCGCAAATAGAAGTCTTCAAAGGGATCGACTTCCAGAGGGAGCTTGCGACTGTCGATTCCTCGCGCGTCAGCTGTCAGGAAATAACCTCGGTTCGGCTCCTTGGTCGCCAGACCCAATTCGGCCAACAACGCGAAACCTCGTCGAATCGGAGATCGGGAAACTCCCAACTCCTTGGCAAAAGACTCCTCGCGCAAAGGATCACCAGCGCGCATCGACCGGGCTCTGGCCATGTCGATGATCTTGGGTGCCAACTGCTCCGCAAGGTCTTTCTTTATCTTGGGCTTCATTTTGGCTGGTTCGCCCACCAAGGGTTGTTGAAGAGTCGATTCTGCTGAGTTCATGGAAACCGGTAATCAGAGGAGGATGACATCAATGCATTGCCTGGGATGGAGCGTTACATCCAAAACCAAGCTTTAAAGAAAAATAACACACCTGATGCACATCAACACGCCAGTGACACTTCAGGACTTCACCGTACACCAACTTGACCTACAGCAATCCAGGAATCCGTCATGAGCGCACCACGCATCTATTTGATCCATGCAACACCAGTAGCAATCGCACCCATTACTGAAGCATTCACTCGGCTTTGGCCTGAGGCCAGGCTGGCCAATTTATTGGAGGATTCGCTTTCCAGCGATTTGGCCGAGGCCGGTGAACTGACTTCGGCATTGAGCCAGCGGTTCTTGAAACTCGCTACCTACGCCGCAGAGTCCGGTGCTGATGCGATCTTGTTTACGTGCTCGGCATTCGGTGACGCGATCGATTTGTGCAAGCGCTCGCTGAGCATTCCGGTACTTAAACCGAACGAAGCCATGATCGAGGAGGCCATTCAACGCACCGGAAAAATCACCATACTTGCGACTTTCCAGCCGGCCATTGCATCGATGACCGAGGAATTTCAAGCCTATGCGCAACAACTGGGTGTCGATATTGAGCTCAATTCCCTTGTCTGCCCAGAAGCACTCGCCGAATTGCGCAAGGGGAATGCCGAACGCCATGACGCGCTTATCGTCGATTCAGCACGCCCCCCTACCAATAGCGAACTGCTGTGTTTTGCACAATTTTCCATGACCAGTGCAGCACAAAGGGTGAGCCAAGCAAGTGGTCTGCCTGTACTGACAACACCCGACAGCGCGGTGTTGAAGCTGCGCAACCTTCTGAACGCCTGATGCAGATTCGAAGATTTAAGGAGTCACTCATGACCAGGTTGAACGCGCACATCGGCTTCCAGTTTACGGAATTGCCTTTTCTGGAGCGGTTCTCGGCAGCGGCCAACGCGGGTTTTCGAGCCATCGAGTTTCCCTCGCCCTATGAATACGAAGCACCGCAAATCGCAGAGCTTCTCCGCGAGCATGAACTCCAGATGGTGCAATTCGCCGCGCCATCGGGCCCAACCAAAGGCAACACCGGCATTTGCAGTTCAAAAGAAGCATTTCGATCGGATCTAACCAAGGCCGTTGAATATGCCAGTGCACTCGACTGCCGAATGGTTCACCTGATGTCAGGGGTATCGCAGGCAGAACTTGGGGTCATTGCCGATAGCGGCATTTACCGTCGCAATCTGAAGTACGCCGTTGAGTTCTTGACTGGAGAAGGCATCGAGCCATTGATTGAAGTCATCAGCTCAGATGAAGTCCCAGGTTACCTGATGAGCCACTTCGACTTCGCTGAAGAGATGCTCGAGACCCTGCCCGGCCTAGGACTGATCCTGGACACCTACCACACCGAGCTTCTCGGCGTGGATTGCCTGCGCAAGCTCAATCAATGGTGGTCGCGGGTGAGGCACATTCAGGTCGCGGACTTTCCCGGCCGCAACGAGCCAGGCACAGGCAACATCGACTTCCCGAAACTGCTCTCCATGCTGGAAGACCGGGCCTATCAGGGATGGGTGGGTTGCGAGTACCGCCCTCGAACCTCGACGCTCGATGGACTGGAAGAACTCTGGAGGATCATGAAACCGCATCCCCATGAAGATGACCGCTGGTAAGAAATTGTTTCTTTTTGGCGAAATTGTACTGCGTAACCTTGCAAAACAATTTCGACTGGGGTTTATTAGCCTCCAGTAGCCTTCAAAGGTTGCAATCAATGCTCCCAACAAAAAACACAACAGGAGTTTGCGCATGAACAAAAAGATCGCATTTGTTACTGCAGGTATGGGAAACCTGGGCACCGCAGTTTGCCAACGACTGGCACGTGACGGATTCACCGTCGTCGCAGGATGCGGCCCTGACTCGCCTCTGAAGGACACCTGGCTCACCCAACAAAAGGAACTTGGCTTTAACTTCATCGCTTCTGAAGGCAGCGTTGCTGACTGGGAGTCCTGCCGGAAGGCTTTCGATCAAATCAAGAAAAATGTCGGCCCCGTTGACGTTTTGATCAACAACGCCGGCACCGCTCGGAACGTTGTTTTTCAGGACATGCAGCCCAATGACTGGGCCACGGTCATCGATACCAACCTCAACTCGCTGTTCAACGTAACCAAACAGGTTATCGATGGCATGGCTGAACGAGGCTGGGGACGAGTGATCAACATTTCTTCAGTAAACGCCCAACTGGGCCAAGTAGGTCAGGTCAACTACTCAACTGCAAAGTCAGCAATCCGAGGCTTCACTCGCGCACTGGCAAGAGAAGTCGGTTCCCGCGGGATCACGGTGAATACCGTATCTCCTGGCTACATCGCCACTGCCAAACTCAAGTCCGTCACCACGGCGGACGCGATGGATCGCATCATCCAGGACATTCCGACTCGTCGCCTTGGAACACCCGAGGAGATCGCGGCGGTATGCGCCTGGCTGGCCTCGGACGAGGCTGGGTATGCGAATGGTGCTGACTTCTCGCTTAATGGTGGCCTTCACATGAGTTGATACTCGTGTGAGACTCAGCGGCAACCCGCTGGATCAAACCAAAAATACAGCGGGAACCTTGATGCGCTTTTTTTTGCGCAGATCCCATAAAAACAATTGTACTTTACGTCAAGGTGATACAAATGCTCTCAATTCTCGGCTACGGCATGATCGTGACCTTCATGGCACTGATCATGACCAAGCGGTTGTCGCCGTTGGTAGCGATGACAACAGTTCCGATCGTATTCGCGCTCATGGCGGGATTCGGTCCGGACATGGGCAACATGATGATCGACGGCCTGAAAAAGGTAGCCCCGACCGCGGTCATGGTGATGTTCGCGATCCTCTACTTCGGCGTGATGTTTGATACTGGTCTGTTCGATCCGATCATTCGCAAGTTCATCAAGCTGATCAACGGCGACCCGATGAAAGCCGTCGTTTTCGCGACCCTGCTAGCAGGCTTGGTGTCGCTGGATGGAGACGGTTCGACAACCTACATGATCACCGTCACCGCGATGCTGCCTCTCTTCAAACGACTAAGGCTCGAACCCTTGTCGCTGACATGCGTGGTCATTCTGGCGGCAAGTGTGACAAACCTATTGCCATGGGGCGGACCACTTGCACGTGCCGCAGCTTCCTTGCAGGTCGATACGTCCGAGCTCTTCATCCCGCTTATTCCCGTTATGGTAGTGGGCTTCCTCGGTGTTCTGGCGCTGGCTTACTTCATCGGTATTCGTGAGCGTCAACGTCTCGGAAGACTGCGTCTGTCAGTGGGTGCTGCTGCCACAGTTTTTGACGATGAGACTGACGAAGGTCTGCCATCGATGTCAGACGAAAATGCCGAACTGCGTCGTCCAAAACTGTTTTGGTTGAACGCGGGCCTGACGATTGCCTTGATGACCGGCCTGGTGGTGGAAATCTTGCCACTCTCCATTTTGTTCATGGTCGCGTTCTCTGTTGCATTGGTGATCAACTACCCACACATGAACGATCAGCGTCGTCGCATTTCCGCGCACGCTCCAACAGCCCTGAACCAGATCGCGATCTTCCTGGCAGCCGGCATTCTGGCGGGTATCCTCTCCGGGACGGGCATGGTCAACGCGATGTCCGCCAGCTTCCTGGCAATGCTTCCTGCAACCTGGGGCCCGTACATGGCTCCGATCACCGCGCTGGCGAGTATCCCGGGCACGTTCTTCATGTCCAATGACGCCTTCTACTATGGTGTGCTTCCAGTGCTCGCCAAGGCTGCCGAAGTTTATGGCATTACCCACGCTGAAATCGGCCGGGCCTCGCTGGTAGGTCAACCCGTTCACCTTCTGAGTCCTCTTGTGGCCTCGACCTACTTGCTTTGCGGTCTGGCTGGTGTGGAGTTCAGTGACCACCAGAAATACACCATGAAATGGGCGTTTGCGCTCAGTTTCCTGATCCTGCTCGCTTGCTTGCTACTGGGCTTGTTCCCTCTGGCAGCTGGTGTCTAAGGGGAAGTGAGGAACAACTAGCATCAGCGCTGCAAACCAATAAAAAATCCCGGAAACAGAAATGTTTTCGGGATTTTTTGTGTTCGCTCAATCAAATTTCACTTCGGAGCCCTAATGACCAGCCCAAAGGACATCGCCACCGAAAGCGGTGCACAGATGATTCCTGAACAGCGTCGTGAATTGATGCTGCGACAGTTGCGCAAGCATCAGGTGCTTAGCGTTCATCAATTGATGGAAATGTTCGACTGTTCGCACATGACCATACGCCGCGACATCGCGCTGCTGGAGCAGGAAGGTCGTGCTTATTCAGTATCACGTGGGGTGCGAATCGCCAGTCAGCTCCACAGTGAGCCCAGCCATCAGCTCAAGGCGGTAGTGGAGTTGTCGCAGAAGCAGGTCATGGCCAAACTTGCCTCGCGACTATTGCATGCCAATATGACGATTTACTTGGATGCGGGCACCAGCATGCTTGAAATTGCCCCCTACATCAGAGTGCTGTCCGGCATGACAGTGGTGACCAACGACTTCGACATTGTCCAGGCACTGATCGAATCCCCCATGTCACCGTGATTCATACCGGCGGTCAACTGGATTACTCCAATCAATCGTGTGTAGGCAGCTTGGCCGTTGCCACCTTGCGTCAGGTGGTCATCGATATGGCGTTCATATCGATTTTTATACGACAAAGCCCTGATAATTCAGGGCTTTGTCGTTTCCGGGGTTTGGGAATCGGTGCTGCCTTTAGAGCCGTTTCCGGTTTTCGCCCCTCCTCTGGCGTCCTGTTGACCGCTGCTTTTCGCGGCACCCTGCAATCGGTCTTGCCCGGATCTTTCAACGGTTGTTTCACCGTTTAGCGTTTTCCAGGTATGGCAATTTATGCCACGGATAGCCCTTCGCGCTGAGTTGAAAGGCGTAATCGAATAAACGCTTCATGTACTCGCCATCGAATTTGCGATCGTGCGCAAAGTTAAAGTCGGAGCCAATGTACGCAAGATTGAAATCCGCCCCGTCCTGTTGCGCCATACGGTAGATTCGCTCCAGGTCGCTGATCCTCTGGGTTTAAATCAAGGCACTGATGGCTCGACCACCGATGCTCAATGTGACGGGCCGCCCCGGATCAAGGACTGTTGCGCCGATCAGCAGGATTCGCCGCGCGCGTCAAGCTTCATACGAAAGCCGTTGGACTCACCAGGTTAAGGGGCAGAGCGTAATACTTAGCAAGCTGGATTGGCGCGCCTGATGAAAGAGCATGGTTTCAACAACCAGCAGAAGATGTATCAGAACCTCTAGTTCGCCAGTGACAAACCACTATTAGAACAGGACGTTGTATTTATTATTGGCGATGTTCAGTGTTGCCATAACCCTGACAGAACGATTAGCGTAGAACTTCTGGATAATGCCGTCATACACACAGAGCACAACTCCTTCACTTGGCACGTATGAACTACCGTTATCCACCAGCATCAAGTTGTGCACGCCGTAACTACGAGTGATATCTGGCTTGAGCTCATCGCAAATGGCCAAGTGATCAGGTTCGCCAGCAATGGCGACAAGGGGTGCAAGCAGGGTCAACAGGGTGAGTGACTTTTTCACTTTGGCTCGCCTTAACGCACATTGAGTTTGAATCTGACAGGCTCGGCATTCAGCAATACTGCAGGCACAACAGCAAATGAATATATATTTCCACCCGGGCGTCGGAGCAAATGCAAGACACCCGTTATTAGCTGCCTTAAAGTTCATGGCGCCGGATGGTAATTTTGGCCTGACTACCTGTCAATATGCGATATCTGCTAGCTTTTTATGCAGCATCGAATCCCGCCAGATGCAAAAACCGATTGTTTAATTATTGAAAAAGCAATAATTAAACCGACAGGCCAACAAGGTTAATACTGAATTTCCATCGTTAAGATCAGCGATATGCAAGGCACCCAAGTTATCTCGGGCTTGCAACCGGTCCTGGTGGTGACGCTCAGCAACTGTCGCAGGTGCTCATCGACAAGCGTGCTGCCCGAGCTCAAGGCCCAGTTCGGTGAAAAACTCAATGGCAGCGTCGATGTCTTCTACAACGATGCCGATGTTGTCCATGCGCTTGACCGTCATGATGTCTCCCTGGCGCTTGAAGGGGCCCGACGCCCGGCCTGAGGCATGCTCACGCCCTCAATCGGCGTGAGCATGCGTCGTTCACTCACGTAAAGGCGAAATCCGACTCGGTGATGGCGGCCTGTGGCACGCCGCTCAAGGTGATGGTTCCCACCTCCGGCCGGCCCGTGACGCTGATGACGGCCTCGCCGAACTCTACTCCAACGGTGAGGCTGGCGAAGGTCAGACCGCTGGCGCTCAGGTCGATCAGGTCCGTGCCGTCCTCGAAGTCGGCGATGGTGTCCGTCCCCCAGAGGGCACCGAACTGGAACCTGTCCGCATCGAGGCCGGATTCGAACTGGACGCTGCCAACCATGAAATCACCCGCCGCGCTGCCCACCAGCCGGTCTTCCCCGGTGCCACCAATCATGAAGGCGCCTGCGCTGCCCGATTGCAGTGTGTCGTTGCCTTCATTGCCCTCAAGGGTCGTCTGGAAGGCGAACTCGGCGCTGCTGCCGATCACCAGGTCGTTGCCGGCTCCGCCGAAGGCACTGCCGAAATCCTCGATGGTGAGTGTGTCGTTACCCTCGCCGCCGAACAGATTATCCAGGCCAGTGCCGCTGAGCAGCACGTCGTCCCCCGTACCGCCATCGAGCAAGTCCTCTCCTGCCTGACCGAACAACTGGTCGTTGCCGCCGAGGCCGAAGATCTTGTCGTCGCCATCGGTGCCGACGATGATGTCGTTGCCATCGGTGCCCGCCGTGACGAACTCGGTATTGTTACCGAAGTCGCCCACCGTGAAGTTGTTGACGCCAAGGAAGTTCGCCGTGAAGTCGGTGCTGTCGAGCCGGCCGTTGTCATCGTTGTCCGCTATCAGCCAGGTGTTGCCCTGGCGGACCGTGTAGAACAGGTCGGTGATGCCGTTGCCGCCGCCGACCAGTGCCGCGCCAAGCTGTGGATTGAGCGTGACCTGGCCACGAAACACGAACTCATCGTTCAGCTCGAGCGTATCGCCCCCGGCCACACCTGCGCCCTGGAAGTCCTGGATCGTATCGAAGGTCGCGAAGGTCGAGCTCGGGTTGAACGAGGCAAGGAAGAACTCGAACTCGTCATTGCCGGCACCGCCGTTCAACTGGTCTGCCCCGGCGTCGCCTTCGAGCGCGTCGTCACCATTGCCGCCGAACAGCTGGTCGTTGCCGGCATCGCCGAACAGTTCGTCGTTACCGTCCTCGCCGAAGATCTGGTCGTTACCCTCACCGCCAAAGAAGTCGTCGTTACCGACACCACCGAACAACTGGTCGTTACCGGCATCGCCGTCGAGGGTATCGTTGCCGGCACCGCCATTGACGATATCAGTGCCGTTGCCGCCGGAAAGCGTCGTGTCATTGCCGGCGCCACCGTCAATGATGTCGTTGCCGTCGCCCCCGGTGATGAGGTCGCGGTCATCGCCGCCGTTGAGGGTGTCATTGCCCAGCCCCCCGGTAAGCCGGTCGATTCCCGCGCCACCGTTGAGGATGTCGTTGCCGGCGCCGCCGTCGACGATGTCATTGCCGTTGCCAGCGTTGACCACGTCATTGCCACCGAGCGCCAGGATCGTATCGGCGTCCGGGGTGCCGTTGATCACGTCATTGCCCTCGGTGCCACGCAGGACGAAGGCCGTGGTGCCGAAATCGGCTCTTGTGAGGTTGTGCTGTCCCGTCAACTCTACGCAGAAGTCACTGGCGTCGAGCACGCCATTGTCGTTGGAGTCCGCGAACAGCAGCGTGCTGGCGGCACCTACGGCATAGAACACCTCGGTAAAGCCGTTGCCGCCGAAACCGAGCGAAGCGCCCAGTGTTGGCACCGTGGGGCGAGCCCCCTCGAAAACCAGGCGGTTGCTCGCGGAGAGAAGCAGGTTGTCACCACCGGCAACGCCGGCCCCCTGGAAGTCGGTCACCGTGTCGCGGGCGAGCGAAGTGGAATCCGCGCCACTGCCGACAAACCAGTTGAAAGCATCATTATCCGCGCCCCCGGTCAGGGTATCGGCACCGACACTGCCCGTGAGACTGTCGAGTCCGGCGCCACCGCGAAGGAGGTCATCGCCGTCACCACCGACGAGTTGATCGTTGCCGTCCCCCCCTTCTATCGTGTCGTTGCCTCCGTCACCCAGGATAAAGTCATCGCCACCCAGGCCGAAGATCTGATCATCCTCCGGGTTGCCAAATATGAAGTCGCCTTGTTCAGTCCCATTGATAACAGCCATGGTACTACCCTCCATTAAAGGAAATGGTACGCGTTAACTGCGTTACAGCGGGTTGGGGAAATTAGACAAGCCCAAGGGGTCACAAGTGCGCCATTTCGGCCTTACCGTTTATCGCGAATGCAGACGGGTGTTCTGGAGCCTTCGCCAATCTTCCAACGTCGCCACATGGCTGGCTCGGGGGTTTCAGGGCAGGAGGGTTTGAAAATCTGCTATCTCCGGCGACCAGAGGAAACATTAAGAAACACTAAAGACTTCCCCTGCGTGAACTTTGACAAAAGTTCTACCGCACACCTTTTTCTCGACAGGCCCCCAAAGGAAAGTCCCGGCGAACGAACACCACCATTACGCAGTGGTCACAACATCTGATGGCATCGCAAATGACAGGTGGTCACGAACCTGCTTCATCCAAAAGCGATGCTTGAATTCACACATTTCAGGGTGCGCCGGATAACCTCAGCGGATTCAGTTCCTGCCAAATGCAGGCGCCTGCCGCTGCTCTCATCCAATGCTCCCTCAGCGGAGTATGCAAATGACTCAATCAATGCGGTTCCTCCTCTCGTTCTTCCTCGCCACTGCAACATTGGCATCGACCGGTTTCCTGAACACTGCAGGAGCGGCCACCGCCGAGGATCTGAATGCCGATGCCAAACAAGCCTTGCAAACGCTTTACAAGGCCCATCCTTTTGCCGAAAAAATCTCGCACGAAGCCAAAGCGGTGCTGGTTTTCCCGAAAATCATCAAGGCGGGCCTTGTGTTCGGTGGCAGCTACGGCGAAGGCGTCCTGATGAAAGGCGCCACAGTCGACAATTACTACAACTCCGTCAGCGGTTCATGGGGGCTGCAGGCCGGCGCCCAGTCGTACGGCTATGCGGTTTTCCTGATGACCGATAAAGCCGTGAAATATGTCGCCGAAACCAAGGGCTGGGAAATCGGTGTGGGGCCAACGGTTGTCGTGGTTGATGAAGGGGTGGCGAAGAACCTGTCCAGTTCGACGCTGAAAGACGACGCCTACGCGTTCATTTTCGACCAGCAAGGGCTAATGGCGGGGGTCAGTATCGAGGGGACGAAGATTTCCCTGATCAAGCGCTAAGCTGCGCTGTTAGATTGACCATCGCAAGCGTGATGACGGTCTATGCCAATACTGGTGGGTTTTCCCATTCAGGCTAGGCTGTCCTCACTGCTGGCGCACAGGCGTAGCTGATGATCGGAGCTATCTGGCGAGCAAGGCTGGCAGTGGCTGTATCGACCATTCATTGATCCAGGTCCAAACATTGAATGACCGAATCCTGATAATGATTGTTCAGTTTTTAGGTAGGCCTTAAATGACTTCACAGCTCTTCCAGGTTCACGGCCTCGTGAGTTTCACCCTTGCCATCCTCCTGCTTTTTCTCGGCAAAACCCTCGTCCAGCACAACGCCTTTCTCCGCCAATACTGCATCCCCGAATCGGTCGTCGGCGGCTTCGTCTGTGCGGCGGTGACGTCCTTGCTCTACTTCGGCCTGAATATCCAGGTCGAATTCGATCTGCAGGTTCGCGACACCCTGCTGCTCTATTTCTTCGCCGGCATTGGCTTGAAATCGGACATGCGCCAACTGCTCAAGGGTGGGCGCCCGCTACTGATCCTGCTGTTACTCGCCGCTGTGTTCATTCTCCTGCAGAACTCGCTGGGCATGGGTGTGGCCCAGGCGTTCGGGCTTGATCCGAAGGCTGGCCTGATGGTGGGCTCCATTTCCCTCACGGGCGGAGTGGGTACCACCCTGGCCTGGGCACCGCTTTTCGTCGAGAAACTGGGCATCAGTAACGCCCATGAACTGGGCATCGCCAGCAACACCGTCGGCCTGATTGCAGCTTGTGTCATCGGTGGCCCTATCGCCAACCGGCTGATAGATCGTTACCGACTGACGCCGTCCAGGGATGCGGAGTTGGAAGTCGGCATTCTCGAGCAACAACCGAGCAAGGCGCTGGACTACTACGACGTGCTCTGGGCGTGGATGTGGCTCAACCTGACCCTGATGCTCGGCTATGGACTCAACCTGCTGCTGGTCGATGCCGGCGTCACCCTGCCCAAATTTGTCAGCTGCCTGTTCGCGGGCATCGTCATTCACCACCTTGTGCTGGCCTTTGTGGGTGATCAACGCCTGAAAAGCTGGAGCGGCGCCAGCCTGGGTCTGTCGCTGATCTCCGATATCTGCCTGGGCATGTTTTTGACCATGGCCCTGATGGGGCTTCAGCTATGGCAGCTCAGCGGCGCGCTGTTGTTCATTCTGTGTGCGTTGACCCTGCAAATTCTGCTGACGGTCGCCTATACGTATTTTGTGGTCTTCCGTTTCATGGGGCGCGATTACGAAGCCAGCGTGATCGCTTCCGGATTCGGCGGGATCGCCCTCGGCTCCACGGCGACAGCCATCGTCAACATGTCGACCGTGACACAGAAGTACGGCGCGGCGCACCAGGCCTTCCTGATCGTGCCACTGGTGTGTGGTTTTTTCATTGACCTGGTCAATGCCGTGATCATCAGCCTGTTCAGTGGCCTGTAGCGACCGCGGGTGCCTCAGTAACCACCTCCGTTACTGGCACCCCATGGATCCAAACCGCGTGAGCATCTAGACTTTGGGCGCCCCTGCCCTCCTCGCCGATTGTTGAACGGGTCCCATGACTGAGCATGCCAAGTACCATCACGTACCCGAAGTACCAGGCCTGGTGTTGGGTTCCGCACGTTTTGCGGATGTCGGTTTCGATCGCCATTACCACCTCGATTTCCACATTGGTTTTGTCACCGAAGGCATCCAGCGTCATCGTTCGAAGGGCGAGTCGTTTCTTTTGGGGCCGGGACGTATTGCCCTGATGCCGCCGGGCGAAATTCACGATGGTGCGTCTGAAGGCGGCGGCACCTATACGCTCAAGACGTTCCGCCTGTCGCAGGCACTGATCGCGGGCTTGGCCGAGGAGATCAGCGGTCAACCGAGAGAACTTGAGTTGACCAGTGTGTTGCTGGAAGACCCGCGGCTTGTCGGCAACCTGCGCGGCCTGCACGAAGCGATGCAGCAGGCCGTTGGGCCTGGCAGCCTCGCGCTGCAGACACAATGGATCACCCTGCTTGAACGCCTGTTGTGCCAGTCACGGACAATCACGCCCGAAAGCATTCCCGGATCGCTCTCAGCCCTGCAATGGTCGCGCGTCAGGGACTATTGTTTCAGCCACATCGATCAGCGCATCACGCTCGATGATCTTGCCGGACTGTGCGGTCTGGGCCGATTCCCGTTCCTCAAGCAGTTCAAGCGGACCATCGGCATGACGCCGCACGCCTGGCTGCTTCGGTTGCGTCTGGAACGGGCGTGTGGCCTGCTATCGCGCAGCGGGCAACCGATCATCGATGTCGCCCACGCCGTCGGCTTTTACGATCAAAGCCATTTCAACCGCGCCTTTCGCCAGGCGTTCGGCGTCGCACCCTCGCACTACAGGACTTAGGGCGTCGACCATCAGGCGAGCGTCAATTTTTTACAAGCGCGACAACCGTCCCTCTCCCTAGGATGCGCCCATCCAGGCGAAACACCTTCGCCTGCGCAGCCGAGAATTCGATGATGAACGGTGAAACAAACAGACCGCCCGCCCTGGGTTTTTCAAGTGACAACATCGCAGGCGCATCGCCTGAGGTGGCACACGCCATGGTGAAACACAGCACGGGCCAGGCGGGCCCCTATGGCAGCGACGAGTTGACGGCGCAGGTCCAGCGCAAATTCAGCGAGATCTTCGAGCGCGACGTAGAGGTCCTTCTCGTGCCCACCGGCACCGCCGCCAACGGCCTGTGCCTGAGCGCGATGACGCCCCCCTGGGGCAATATCTATTGCCATCCCGCCAGTCACATCAACAACGACGAATGTGGCGCGCCGGAGTTCTTCTCCAACGGCGCGAAGCTGATGACCATCGACGGCCCTTCGGCCAAGCTGGACATCACCCGACTGCGTGAGCGCACCCGCGAAAAACTGGGTGACGTGCACACGACCCAGCCCGCCTGCGTCAGCATCACCCAGGCCACCGAAGTCGGCAGCCTCTACACCCTGGACGAAATCGCGGCTATCGGTGAGGTCTGCAAGTCGGCTTCCCTTGGGTTCCATATGGATGGGTCCCGATTCGCCAACGCCTTGGTGTCCCTGGATTGCTCGGCGGCAGAGATGACCTGGAAGGCCGGCGTGGATGCCCTGTCGTTTGGCGCCACCAAGAATGGCGTGCTGGCGGCGGAAGCCATCGTCCTGTTCAACACCTCGCTCGCCACCGAGATGAGGTACCGCCGCAAGCGTGCAGGTCACCTCTTCTCCAAAATGCGTTTTCTTTCGGCGCAGATCGATGCGTACCTGAGCGATGATCTCTGGCTGCGCAATGCCCGCAAGGCCAACGATGCCGCCCAGCGTCTGGCGCAGGGGCTTGCCGGGCTGAGCGGCGTTGAAGTGCTGGGCGGCACCGAGGCGAATATCCTGTTCTGTCGGCTGGACTCTGCCGTGATCGATGCGCTGCTGAAGGCCGGGTTCGTCTTCTACCATGATCGCTGGGGCCCCAACATCGTGCGTTTTGTCACCTCGTTCGCCACCACCGCCGAGGATGTCGATCACCTGTTGAGCCATGTGAGGCGAGTGGTGAGGTCGGTACACGCATAACGGGCGCAATGCTCGATGACGGTTGCCGGCGGTGCTCACTCTTAGTCGAATGAGCACCCGCCACTGCGGCGTCAGGCGTCTACATCTGGCGATAAAGAATCATGCCCGCGTGATACAGGATCCCGTCGCGGAACTCCCCGTCAGCCGTGAAGCCGGTGTCATCGACGTACTCGATGTGGTCACCCTCCAGCCAATACCGGCCCTGGTAGGCACTCGTCTTGCGGCCCCGGGCTTCATCGTACCGGCCACCGGGTAACAGCTCATGGCGGATGAGCCCGTCTGCCGTGACCCACAGACCGACATACTTAGCCTGATCAGCGGATTTTTTCATCGTCATGTTCAAGTCCTCCGTTCAGAACGCACTGGCGGTCGGGCGGACAATCAGCTCACTGACGTCCACATCGGCAGGCTGTTCAATGGCGTAAGCGATCGCACGAGCGACCGCCATTGCAGGGATGGCGATCTTGCGGAACTCGCGCATCTCCGCCCGCCCGCCTTCATCGGAAATGCTCTCGGCCAATTCGGACTCGGTAACGCCCGGGGAAATCACGGTGACACGAATGTCCCCGCCGACCTCCTGGCGCAACCCTTCCGAGATGGCGCGCACGGCAAACTTGGTCGCGCAGTAGACCGCCGCCGTCGGGCTGACGGTGTAGGCACCGATCGAGGCGATATTGATGAACTGGCCTGATTGCTGTTTTTGCATCAGCGGCAAGCCGGCCGCGATACCGTGCAACACTCCGCGAATATTGACGTCGATCATCTGGTCCCACTCGGAAACTTTCAGCGCCTCGAGTTTCGACAGCGGCATCACACCGGCATTGTTGACGATCACATCGACCCGGCCATGCAGCTTCAACGCAAAGTCCACAAACCCTTGCATGTCGTCTCGGCGGGTGACATCCAATGCCTGGAAGTGCGCGACTCCACCGCTCGCGTTAATCTCGCCACAGAGTATTTCGAGGCGCTCGGTACGACGCGCCCCGAGCACGACATGCGCCCCCTTGCTGGCCAACAGGCGCGCTGTCGCCTCGCCTATGCCACTGCTCGCGCCCGTGATCAGAACGACTTTTTTCGAGATGTTCGACATGACCTAATCCCTCACTTGAGTGTCTGGTGACGCGAGAGCGGTGTCTCGCTGCCAGTCCAGATTAGGGATAACGGCGCTCGGCCAGTTAGTCAGATCCTTCTGACAACTTGCCTGATCCTGTCGGGGGAACCCCTTACTTCGTGGCGTCGAGAACAAGCCTGCCCTGTAAATGCCGGCCCATGCTTTTCTCGATCGCCACTTTCGCGTCACTCAACGGGAATGCCTCGACGTCGACCGAGAGGTGTCCCTTGTCGAACAGTTCGGCAATCAGCGAAAGCTGCCGGCCATCGGAGCGGGTGGCAAAGTTGGCGGGGGTCACACCGTAGTCGTTGGCCAGTGACATGTTCGGCAGGCTCACGGGCGATACCAGCACGCCGTGTTTTTTCAGCACCGCAAAGGAACGGGTCTGTGTGTCGCCTCCCACCAGGTCCAGTACCACATCGACACCGGACACCAGCTCGTCGAATGCCTGGGTCCTGTAGTCGATGGTGTAATCAGCGCCGAGGTCTTTCAGGTAAGCATGATTATGCGCGGAGGCCGTTGCGTAGACTTCGGCGCCCAGGTACTTGGCAATCTGCACGGCCATGCTACCCACGCCACCGGCCGCGGCGTGGATCAACACTTTCTGCCGACGTTGCACACCCGCGTGTTCGGTCAGGGCCTGCCAGGCTGTCAGGGCTGTTGCGGGGACAGCGCCGGCCTGCAAGGCACTCAGTGACTTGGGTTTCAGCGCCAGTTTTGCAACCTGGGCGACGGCTTTGGTCGCATAACCTCCGACGATGTTGATGAAGCCAAACACTTCATCACCAAGGCTGAACTCAGTGACACCCTGCCCCAGCGCGATCACGGTACCGGCTACTTCAACCCCCGGGGTAAAGGGCAGCGGCAAAGGGATGAACGCTTTCATGGCACCGGAGAGAATCTTCCAGTCAATCGGGTTCACCCCGGCTCCGGCGACATCGATCAGCACTTCACCGACACCGGCCACCGGGTCGGCAATGTCTTCCAGACGTAAAACTTCAGGGCTGCCGTATTCGTACACGCGTATGGCTTTCATGGAGGTCTCGACTATCGAAAAAGAAGGGAGAGAAACATTGCGCTGCGAGGGGCTGGCCTTCGCAGCGCGGGGGTATCAACGACGGCGAGCGTCGAGGCTGAAACGACCGGCACCGAAGGCCACGACCTGCAACAGGCCACCGGCCATCGCGATGTTCTTGAAGAAGTGGATGAACTGGTTTTGATCGCCCAGGTCGTTATGGAAGGCCAGTGCGGTAAACACGCTGAACACAGCCAGCACAGCGGCAACGGTGCGGGTGCGGTAACCGGCGATCAGTGCCAGGCCACCACCGATCTCAACGATGATCGCCAGCGCCAGCGCCAATTGCGGAAGGGGAAGCCCCACAGAGCCGATGTAGCCGACCATCATGGCCGGAGCGGCCAGTTTCGAAAAACCGGAAAGGATGAAGATTGCGCTGAGCAGTACGCGGCCGATCAACGAGGCCGAGGCTTGGGTGACGTCGCTACGGCTCTGTTCAGAGTTAGCGGAATGAGCGATGTTTGCGGAAGTCGTCATGAGGCATTTCCTTCAATGGGGGTGCGATTCGACATGAACCGCCCTGTTGAGGAAATGTTGCTCTCGGCCAGCTCATCTGAATAGCCGACTAATTTAGATCATTAGATTCGATAAAATAGACAAGCCAATCACCCCATCGAAAGGGAGCTCAATCGTGCAAACCGCGGAGCGAACGTCTGCAACAGGCCTGGAGGCCCACATTCGCGGTCAGCGCCTGGCCGCCTCCGACGAGGTTTTTTCCAACGATGTGCTGGTGCAGATCTTTACCCGCGAGCGCATCGAGCACAGCGTCATCGTTCCCGCCGTGGCTGAGCCGCTGATTGTCTGGGTACTTTCCGGGAGCGCCACCATTGAGGAACGGGAGGCAGGCGAAACGTGGCGGGCGAGTGAAGTGACAAAGGGGGATTTTTTCCTCACCACCAGCGCCGTGCCCTACGAAATGCGCTGGCAAGTGACCAGTGCGGAGCCCTTTGTGGTGATGCACATTTACCTCGGCCTGCCCCTGCTGGAACGAGCGATTCAGGAAACCGGCAAACACGTCACTGGTTCGATTGGTCTGCGTGAGATATCCGGGGGGCGTGACCAGACTTTATCGTTATTGTTCGAACAGTTCAGAGGCGAACTGCAATCCCGGGGAGAAACCAGCCCGCTGTTGATGCAAGGCATCGCCCAGTGCATCGCCGTGCACCTGGCGCGCCACTATCTGGATGCGCAAGCCGATAACATCGTTCAGCGCAACGCCCTGCCGGCCTTCAAGCTCAAGCGTGCGGTGACTGCAATGGAGGCGTCGCTGGGTGAGACGTTTTGCCTGGGGGATCTGGCCGCCGCAGCCGGGATGAGCGAGTACCACTTCAGCCGCCTGTTCAAACGCGCCACGGGGCTTTCACCCTCGCGCTACTTCATCAGGCTGAGAATGACCAAGGCCAGGCAACTGCTGATTGAAACCGACATGAGCATCATCGATGCGGGACTTGAGGTCGGGTACAGCAGCGCCAGCCATTTTTCCCAGGCATTCAAACGGGAGGTCGGCGTCCCGCCCAGTCATTACCGCAAATGAAAACGCGGCACGGCGCGCGCCATGCCGCAAGTACAACCGGCCAATCAACTGCCCACGGGAATGCTCATGCCGCCATCGGCCATGACCACCGAGCCGACAATGAAACTGGCGCGCTCGGAGGCCAGGAATGCCACGATCTCGGCGATTTCATCGGGCGAAGCGGCACGGCCGATCGGTGCCGATTTGCCGTGCTCTTGCAGGAAGCCCGGGCCATCTTCCATGAAGTGATTGAGCAGATTGGTGACCACGTCGCCCACGCCAATCGCATTGACCCGAATGCCGTGCTCTATCGCTTCCAGGGCCTGGGTTCGGGTCAGTTGCGCCAGAGCCCCTTTCGACGCCGTGTAGGCCGCGATGCCCGGGAACGCGAAGTAGGAGGCATAGGACGCGATGTTGACGATGGCGCCTGACTTGCGCTTCATCATTTCCTTCGCCGCTTCACGGGAATGGAGGAACGCGCCCGTCACGTTGGTCTCCATCTGCCAGCTCCAGTCCTCGCGTGTCATCTCGACCAGAGGCTTGTAGATGATCCGTCCCGCGTTGTTGACCAGCACATCGAGCTTGCCGAAGTGTTGAACGGCCAGGGCAACCGCTTTTTCCGCCGAGCCATCGACCGTGATGTCGGCCACGAATGGCACCAGGCCCGGACGCTCGAGGGCGTTCACTTCAGGGTTGATGTCTTCGGCAATGACCTTGGCGCCACGGGCATGGAACAGCTCGGCGATGGCACGCCCGATACCACTGGCGGCGCCCGTCACAATCACGACTTTGCCGGCGATTTCGTTGGGGGTAGGCATAAAATCAGTCATTTCGTTTCTCCTTTCCAGAGAGCAGCTGAACCATTCCAGCCGCTGCGCATACGCCGTATGCGGGTGTCGCTTTCGACGACTCAACTGTCGCCGATCACGGTTCGCCACTCTTTAGGAGCCTTGTTCAACCTGTCGCGGTTTTGCGCTTATCTGCCTGGTGTTTCATTTTTTCAGCACACCGGGCAGATGCATGACGCGACAAGTTGTACCGGGATAATATTGGCCATTACGTTCGAGGAAACAGGAATGATCTCTGACCCCGGAACACCGACACTGGACCAGCTGCGCGTGTTCCTGACGGTCGTGGAAGTCGGCAGTTTTGCCGCAGCGGCCAGAAAACTGCACCGGGCCACCTCGGTCGTCAGTTACTCGATCGCCAACCTGGAAATGCAGCTCGGCGTGTCGCTGTTTGACCGTCAGACCACCCGCAAACCCCAGCTCACCGATGCCGGCCGTACCGTGCTGGCCGAAGCCAGGACCATCGCCAACGGTATTCATGGATTACGCGCCAAAGTGAAGGGCCTGCTCCAGGGACTCGAAGCCGAGGTTCACGTGGTACTCGATGTGATGCTTCCGCCCGAACGCGTGGTGGACGCACTCAAATCCTTTCGCGAAGCGTTCCCGACCGTTGCCCTGCACTTGCATATGGAAGCCCTCGGCGCCGTCACTGAGCTGGTGATCAACCGTGGCGCGATCATCGGCGTCAGTGGGCCCATGAATGAAGGCATCGACGGTATCGAAAGAATGGGCGTCGGCAGTGTCGAGTTGATTCCGGTGGCAGCCCCCAATCATCCACTGGCATCGAGCGACTCGAATGTTCCGGGCGCCGGGCGAGAGTTCACGCAACTGGTGCTGTCCGACCGCTCGGTGCTGACCAAGGACAAGGATTTCGCCGTGCTCAGCAACCGCACCTGGCGGCTGGCGGACCTGGGCGCCAAGCACATGCTGCTGCGTGAAGGCATCGGCTGGGGCAACATGCCAGCCCCGATGGTCCAGGAAGATCTGGAGAGCGGCCGACTCGTGCAACTGAACATTCCGGAATACAAAAGCGGTCAATACTCCTTCGACGTCATCTACCGCACGGATGTGCCACCGGGGCCGGCGGCGCGATGGTTGATTGAACGCTTCGTTCAACAAGGCTCGGCGCAGGAGGCATTGGCTTGAGGACGGTACTTGTCGACTTTCTGCAACCAGGGGATTGAAAAATCGTTTTTTCGAGCAGAGATCCCAGGGGCACTCTTTTGACCAGACCGTAAGCGTTCCAGGACAACACCATTACTCACTTCAGATGGCATAATCGCAACCGGTTCATAACAGGTGCGTATCAATGACCGTCGAAAGCTACGACCAACTGGCGATCTTCTCGGCCGTGGCACAGGAGCGCAGTTTCACCCGTGCCGCTGCCAGGCTGGGTATGTCGCAGCCGGCCTTGAGCCGCGCCATGCGCCAGCTGGAGGATCGACTGGGTGTCCGGTTGCTGTCTCGCACCACGCGCAGCGTTTCGCCGACTGAAGCCGGCGAGCATCTGCTACGGGTGATCGCCCCCAGGTTCGAAGAGATCGACAACGAACTGGCCCTGCTCAGCGCGTTCCGCGACAAGCCGGCGGGCAAATTGCGGATCACGGCCGGCGAGCATGCTGCGATCACGGTTCTGCACCCCGTACTGGCCAAATTGCTGCCGGACTATCCTGACCTCAACATCGAAATCATCGTCGACTACGGCTTTACCGACATAGTGGCCGAAGGCTTCGACGCTGGCGTGCGGTTGGGTGAGCAGGTCGCCAAGGACATGATCGCCATGCGCATCGGCCCCGACATGCGCATGGCGGTGGTCGGCTCCCCCGCGTACTTCGCCCGATACTCAAAGCCCGTCGTCCCGAATGATTTGATGCAGCACAATTGCATCACCTTGCGCATGCCGACTCACGGCGGGCTGTATTCGTGGGAGTTCGAGAAGAATGGCCAGCCAGTGAACGTCCGCGTCGAGGGCCAACTGGTGTTCAACAACATCGCCATGCGCCTGCAGGCTGCCCTGCAGGGGTTGGGCCTGGCCTACATGCCGCAAGACCTGGTGCAGGAGCATGTCACGCAGGGCCGGTTGATACGCGTGCTCACGGACTGGTGCGAACCCTTCTCTGGCTACCACCTCTATTACCCGAGCCGGCGGCAAAGCTCGCCGGCCTTTACCCTGCTGCGCGAAGCCTTGCGCTATCCGGGCTGATTGGCCTGGGTGGCGTCCAGCGCCTCGGCGGCGCGCTTGGCGGCTTCAGCATCCCCCTGATCGGCCAGCAACCGGATCAACTGACGCAATTGCCCGACAGTCAGGCCAACCCGCAGGCTGGCGGCCATGTGCGAGCGCAGTTGTGACTCTACGCCCGGTGTGGCGGCCAGCGCCGCGACGGTCGCCAGCTCTCGGATTTGCCAGTCAAGGTTGTCGCGCTCGAAAATGTCGCCGAAAAGATGCGTTTGCAGGTACTGATTGATGACTGGGACGAAGTCGAACAGCGGCCCCTGGACAGGCGCCCCGGCAATACGCGTCTGGTTGGCCTTGCCAACTGCCAGCAACTCATCGCCGACGGGAATGACGCGACCGGGCTCGCGCCCCGCCACATCCTCGATGCCCCGCTGTTTGCGTGCATCCACCACTTTCATCAACTCGCCAAGGGCATTGAGGCTGCGCGGGAAACCGCTGTAGGCGTAGAGCTGCACCAGTATTTCCTTGGCCTCGCTGACCGTCAGCCCCGCATCAAGCCCCTGGTTCAGGGCAGCATTGAGTCGGGGAATATTGCTCGTGGCCATGGCAGCGGCAATCAATGGGATGGCCTGCTGCCTGGACGACAATGTCTCGGAAACGGGTTGCGTAGCAGGCAAGGATTGCGGCGCAACAGGACGCTGGGCGCTGTACTGGGCATCGGTGACCTTCTCCAGCCATTGCACGCTTTTGCCCTCTACCGAACCGGTCACGGCCAGGTGCGTCATGCGGCTCGTCGCAGCGGCACCATGCCAGTGCTTGACGCCCGGCGGGCAGACAATCACATCCCCCGGATGGATTTCCTGCACGGGCTTGCCCCACTCCTGCGTCAGGCCGACGCCGGAGGTCACCACCAATCGCTGGCCGGCAGGATGGGTGTGCCAGGCCGAACGCGCGCCCGGCTCGAAGGTGACGTAGGCACCGGACGCATTGTTCTCGCCCGTGGCAGGAAACAACGGATCGACGCGCACCTGTCCGGTGAAATAATCCGCCGGGCCGGCGACCGAAGCCTGGCTGCCTGCCCGGCTGATCTGCTGGGCGGCCCTGGGCTCACTGACACTGTCGGCCCCTGCTGCGCCGGCAAAAGGCGCCGCGGCGCACACCGCAATGCCAAAAAGCGTGTTTTTCATGATCAAGGATTCCTCGAGTCAGAGTGTTCTGGCGTAGAACGCGTTCAACTGGCCTATGGCGACGTCCACATACTCGGGCACCCAATAGGTTTCGATATGGGTCGCGCCATCGATCGTGAACAGTTTCTTGTCACCGGTTCCAGTGGCCTTGGCGAACGCCTGCTCCGACATGTACAGGCTGTCGGCCTTGCTGCCGGCGATCATCAGCAAGGGTTGGTCGATCAGTTCGATCTGGTCCGTGGCATCGAAACTCATCAGGTCCAGCAGGCTGCTCTGGGTGTAGCGGAAGGTCGAGTTCGGATGGACGTGGGTCTTGCCGTAATACTCGAATCCCTGCCGATACAGATCGAACGGCAGCCTGGCGATCTGTTCATCGGTCAGTCTGGCGTCGCCGACGTAGAGCACCTCCCCGCCCGCCGCTTCCTGCGCGCGGGCGGCCGAAGCCTGTCGCAAGCGCTCCTGAATCGTCGACAGTTGCGAGTCCCGGTAGCCATTGCGACGTACCAGCCCGGAGTTGAACATGCTCAAGGTCGCGATCGACTGGAAGCGCTTGTCGGTTTGCGCCGCCTTCAACGAATACCCCCCGCCGCCGCAGATACCGAGCAAGCCCAGTCGCGCGCTATCGACGCCCGGATAGCGGGCGATGAAGTCCGCCATGCCATGGATGTCCTCGATGCGGTACGCGGGCTTGTCGATGTTGCGCGGCTCGCCACCGCTGGCCCCCTGATACGCCGCATCCGCCGTGATCGTGATGTAGCCCTGATCGGCCAGGCGCTGGGCATACAGGCCGGCGACCTGCTCCTTCACCCCGCCATTGGGATGCGCCACGACGACGGCCGGGTATTGCTTCGCCGCGTCATAATGGGCCGGGGTGTAGACGTTGGCGGCGATGTCCAGGCCGTTGAGTTTGTAGGTGACCGGATGGATGTTGACCTTGCCTGGTTCGTTCTTCACCAGCGCGCCTGCGTAGGTCAAGGTGTAGGGATTGTGTTTGTAGTCCGCGGCCTCGGCGTCAACGCCCGACATGCCGATCATGGCGGCCATGAGAGTGGCCTTCAGCGTGGTTCGCATCTTGTGAATACTCCTGACAATTCCAGTTTCCAAGGGTGTGCGGCAGCGATTGCCCTGCTCGGCATCAATCGAGGTTTTTCTCGGCGAGAAACTGCGAAACCAGGTCCGCGATCTCGACGTTGTTCAGGTCCGAAAACGGGAAGTGGCTGTTGCCCCTGATGCCGATCTCCGGCAAGTGAATGAGCCGCACGTCACCGCCATGGCGGTTCACGGTGTCTCGCCACAGTCGCGCCATCTCGAGCCGGGCACGCCAGCTGTCCTGTGCCGGTAAACGAACCGGCTTGTCGGGGATGTTGTCGCCGTAGATGATCAGGATGGGGATATGCGTCAGCGCTTCGAACTGCGCCTTGGATACAACCTGCGCCGAGAGCGTGTCGAACGCGCTGGGAATCGGCGCCGGCACCTCGCCTTCGGGAAACACGAAGCTGCTTCCCGGCTCGAACGAGACGATGCCCCGCACCTGTTGGCTCTTGATCGCAGTCATCCAGCCGGGTCCACCGCCCTGAGAGTGAGTGAACAGGATGGCGGGCCCGGTCTTGTCCAGCAGCGCCGATACGCCATTGGAGGCGACTTCAATGTCATAAGGGCCGGTGTTGGGTGTCATCGAACGGAAGAATTGCTCCAGCGCCTGCGGCCCACGGGGAAACTGACTGCCCTCGAAAGGCTCGGGCCACAGCCCGATGCGGAACTGGTTGAACCACAGTTGCTCGTCCGGCACTGGCTTGATCGTCGTTTCCACCAGGCTGCGCCCCGCATCGCCACGGCGCGGTTGGTCAATCAGGTAGGTGGAGAACCCGCGCCGCAGGAAGATGTTCTGGAAGCCTTCACGACCATCGGCCGTGGTTTCCCAGGACTTCGCCGATTGCCCCGCGCCATGCCACATGACGATGGGCAACGGATGCGCATCGACCGGTACCTGATAGAACGCATACACATGGTCGCCATGGTAGGTCTGGCCATCCGGCATCATCGGTTTGTAAGGATCGAAGCGGCCCGGCTGGGTGATAAGTCCCCCGCCGGCAATCAGGCTGCCTTGATCCTTGATGATCAGCGGGCTGTGCTCGGCAGCCTCCACCAGCGCCCCGCCAGTCAGGGTGAGACAGAGGGTGCCCGCCCTGACGGCGGCATGTGCGTACTTGCGGATGGAATCCCGGGTCATGAGTGGCTCTCGACGTGTAATCGCAGAGATGCAAACTACCGCCCAGGCATTAATTAATGAATAGACCCAATCGGATAGCAGTAATACCAAAACCACATAATTCAATTGAATGAGGCAGGTCCAGCCGAAGGTGGAGGATGTCCTGAAAGAGGCCTAATCTGAATAGGCACGACCTTGAGCACGCCTCTTGATACAGGGGAACCGCAATGACGGGACATACAGCACGCCAAGGCTCGTCATGGATCCTGCTTTCCCTGCTCGCCGCCAATCTGGCGCTGCTGGCCGGATGTTCAGGCAAAACCACCACGGCTCGCCCTGCAGCCTCAAGCATCGGCTCAACCTGCTATGCAAAGGCACTTCCCACTGTCGGTGAAGGAGGCCTCGCCTGGGGCAACACCTTGAACATCGCTCGCCAGAAATCCCTGGCTAATTGCAAACGCTATGCCGGCCGATCGGGTGGCACGCCGGATACCTGCCAGGTGGTGTTGGCGGAATGTAAACATTGAAAGAGCGTTTTTTCGTTTCTGCGTCGCTTTTGCATTTCTGTGCGACAGATCCCACTTCAGGGACTCCCGTTTCACAGGCTCATGGTGTTAGTTTTGAAATGTTTCTGATCAAACGATCAGATATTTCTTACAACCCGCCTGCAAAGGAATGCCCCCAGCAATGGATTTTTCACTCAAGCACCTGGCTGCGACCACCCTGATGCTCGCCAGCCTTTCGTCGTTCACCAGCGCTGCCCACGCCAACATCACACCGCAACAGAGCGCGATCATCCTCAAGACGTTCAATGATGCTTCGGTCAAGGATTTCCGCCAGTTCCTGCAAACCCTGGCCAAGAGCGATGTCGCCAAAACCGACGACCTCGGCCCGGCCATCGGTGCCTTCCTCGGCAACAAGACGCTGTCCGCTGAGCAGCAGAACGAAATCCATCGTTTGCTGGGTCTTTATGCCCGGGTGAAGTACGGCAGCGCGGCCACCGAGACCCTGAAGGAGTTGGTGGCCATTCCGACCGTGCGCGTGGACGGCGTTGACCAGCACGACAATCCCGAGTTCCTCAAGATTGCCGAGAAGATCAAGGGCATCGCCCAGGCGTTCAACCTGAACTTTCGCAACATCGACAACCGCGTCTACGAGATCTCCCTCGAAGGCAAGGGCGATGAGGTCGTGGGCATTCACGCCCACGCCGATGTGGTGCCGGTGACGCCGGAGAACTGGGTTTTGCAGGACGGCACCCGCCTCGACCCGTTCAAGGTCACCCTGGTCGGCGATCGCATGTATGGCCGCGGCACCGAAGATGACAAGAACGGTATCGTGGTGGCGCTCTACGCCATGAAGATCATCAAGGAAGAGCAACTGCCGCTGGCGCGCAACTTCAAGCTGCTGGTCGACACCACCGAAGAAACCAGCGGTGACGCCATCCCCTACTACTTCGAGCGCAACCCGACGCCCAACTACAACCTGGCGCTGGATGGCGGCTACCCGGTGGTGATCGCCGAGAAAGGCTACGGCACCGTCATGGCGAGCTTCGCCAAGCGTGCTGGCGAAGGCAAAGGCGCGCAAATCATTTCGATGACCGGCGGCCTGGCCACCAACCAGATTCCATCGACATCGGTCGCGACCCTGATGACCGACAAGCCCGCCGAACTGGCTGCCAGCCTGCAAAAGGCCGGCACTGAGTACGCCAAGCGCAACGGCGGCAACTTCGAAGTGGCTGCCAAGGTCGACGGCAAGGACGTCAAACTGACGGTCACCGGCGTTTCCGCCCACTCCTCCGAGCCCGAGTCCGGCGTCAACCCGGTGGCCAGGATGCTCGACTTCATCAATAGCCTCGACGGCAAGGTCGCGCTCAAGCACAACCAGATCACCGACGCCGCCCGCTACGCCGCCGACAACTGGGGGCTGGACTACCTGGGTGGCAAGCTGGGGGTCGGTTTTGCCGATGAGTTCATGGGCCCGCTGACCACTTCCCTGACGTATGTCGGGATGGATGACAAAGCCTTCAAACTCGCCGTCAACCTGCGCGTGCCGAAGGGCAAGACGCCGGAGGTGCTCAAGTCCGAAATCGCCACCAAGCTGGAAGCCTGGAGCAAGAAGACCGGGATCGCACCGACCTTCGACCTGTCGATTGCCGAACCGATGTATCGCAACCCCGAGGGCGAATGGGTCAAGGCCCTGCTCGCGGTGGCCAGCGAAAACCTCGGCATGGAACACAAGTTCGGCACCTCCGCCGGCGCCACGTCCGTGCATGAATTGCCTAACGGCGTGCAATTCGGCCTGGCCATGCCGGACGTCAAATACACCGGTCACAACGACAACGAGTTCAAGACGACCGAGCAGTTCCTGCTGGACTTGCAGATCGTGACCGAGATGATGGGCCGCATCGGGCAATTGCCGACGCTTTGATCGGTTCTTTCGCTGGTTTGAACTCGGCCGCGGTCCCGTGTGGGAGCTGGCTTGCCAGCGATGGTCTTCAACGATAACGCGGGTGAGCTGGATAAATGCGGCGCACTGGAGTCCATCGCCAGCAGGCTGGCTCCTATAGTAAGTTCAGCGTGGGCACGGTCCTTTGTGGGAGCTGGCTTGCCAGCGATGGTCGTTAACAATTACGCGGGTGAGTTGGATAAGCGCGGCGCATCTGAGTCCATCGCCAGCAGGCTGGCTCCTACAGTAGGTTCAGCGTGGGCACGGTCCTTTGTGGGAGCTGGCTTGCCAGCGATGGTCGTTAACAATTACGCGGGTGAGCTGGATAAGCGCGGCGCATCTGAGTCCATCGCCAGCAGGCTGGCTCCTGCAGTTTTCCGGGAATGCGTGAAGAACCCTTTGCCCCCCAGCCAGACCCGGCCCCGGGCGTTGCAGTGACGTCAACGCCACTGGAAATATCCGGAGGGCAAAAAACCAAATTGCCATGTGTTCCCTTCGTTCATTCTTGCGTCGCACTGTTCATTGCCCGTTCCCTGTACGTCTGGAGTTTCCCCAATGCCCTCGCCTAATTCCTTGCCCGCCGCGCTGCTGGGCCTGGCCCTTGTTTGTCCGGCCATGACCCAGGCTCAGGGCCTTGAACTGGGGCAAGTGCTGATCGGGGCCGAGGACCAGAGTGACGAAGACCAGGGGATCGAGGACGCCAAGGCCCGGCTGGCCCAGGTACCCGGCGGTACCAATGTGGTCGACATGCGCCGTCCGCTGCAGGGCCGTGTGGCGAGTAACCAGGATGTGCTGGCTTATCAGCCCGGGATCTATGCCCAGTCGGCGGGCAATGAGGGGGTGAAGATCTCGATCCGCGGATCGGGCATCAACCGTGCGCCGGGTGCCCATGCCTCGGGGCTGTACGCCATGCTCGACGGTCTGCCGCTGACCGGCCCTGGCGGCACGCCCTATGAACTGCTGGAGCCGCTGTGGCTCGACCATGTGGAAGTGTTGCGCGGCGCCAACGGTTTCGACCGCGGAGCCCTGGCCTTGGGCGGGGCCATCGATTACGTCAGCCATACCGGCTACAACGCGCCGAAGTTGCAAGTACGCTACGCAACCGGCAGTCACGGTTATCAGCAGCGTCAGGTCAGCTCCGGACAGGTGCTGGGTGACTTCGATTACTACGTGGCCATGACCGACGCAAACGCCGACGGCTACCAGGACCACACGGCCAGCGAGAGCCAGGGCGTCATCGCCAACTTCGGTTATCGCTTCACCCCGAACCTGGAAACGCGTTTCTACCTGCGCCACCGCCAGACCGACAACGACCTCGCGGGACGCGTGACCAAGCACTCCATCGAGCACGATCCACGGGCGGCCAACCCAGCCTACGTGGCGCGGGACGATCGCCGCGACGAGCCCGGCAGCACCTTTATCGGCAACAAGACCACTTGGTACCTCGATGACGATTCGAGCATCCAGACCGGCCTTGTCTACCACGACTACCCCATGGACTTGCGTGAGGGGCCCAACCGTCTGAAGGTGGCGTACACCGACGTCAGCGGGACGTTCGACTACAAGCGCCGCGACACCCTCTGGGGTCTGCAAAGCCAGAGCACCCTGGGCCTGCGGGTGACCAAACACCTGCCCAACGCCGGCGCCAGCGAGTTCGTGCGCATCCCCACCGGCAACACCGCCGGTTACGCACCGGGCACGCTGATGCGCAACTTCACCTACCAGGGCTCGGACACGGTCCTGCATGTCGGCAACGACCTGGAGATCGCCGACGACCTGTGGCTGACCACCGGCCTGGCCGCCATTTACACCCGCCGTGAAAGTGACGTCACCTATCCGCAGGAAGGCGGCAAGACCAGCCTGCACGACTGGGACTATGCCCCGCGTGTAGGCTTGCGCTACCAGCTGACACCTGACCTGCAACTGTTCGGCAATCTCAGTCGCTCGGTCGAGGCGCCGCACCCCTGGTCGCTGATCTATAGCTCCAACATTCGCTTCCCCGCCGGCAGCGGCCCCGCCACAGGCGCCCAGCGCGATCCGGTCAAGCTGCAAAACCAGACCGCCACCACCCTGGAAATCGGTGGTCGTGGTGACAGTAACCTGGGCCAGTGGAGCCTGGCCTGGTACTACGCCCAGGTGCACCATGAACTGCTCTCGGTGTTGCCGGACGCCAACGCCACCACGCCGTACGAGCTCAACGCCAGCCCCACCGTGCACCAGGGCGTCGAAGCCAGCCTGCTGAGCCCGCTCTGGTCGCCGGGCGATGGCGGCCAGTTGAGCCTGCGCCAGAGCTACACCTTCAGTGACTTCCACTACCGCGACGATGACCGCTTCGGCGACAACCGCCTGCCGGGCCTGCCGATGCACTATTACCAGGGCGAACTGCGTTACGACTGGCCACAAGGCTTTTTCGCCGCGGTCAACACCCAATGGGTATCCAAGGTGGCGGTCGATTACGCCAACAGCTACTACGCCGATCCCTATGCCATATTCGGCGCGACCCTGGGCTACAACGCCCCCAAGGGCGACTGGCAGACCTGGCTGGACCTGCGCAACCTGACCGACAAGCACTATGCCGCCACGGTCACGCCGGGCTACGACGACAAAGGGCTGGACGCGGCACGCTCCACCCCCGGCGAGGGCATGGCAATGTACGTCGGGGTGTCGTGGAGCCTGCTCTGAGGCCGCGTTGGACAGGCTTTGAACCTCCACACGGCCCCTGTACGCGTCAGACCTTGAAGTCAGTGGACAGCGCCAACGCTTTCCACTCGGTCAGTTCCGCCTCCACAAAGCGGTTTTTCGCCTCGATGCGTGCAACAGTGTCGCTGCCCAGCGCCAGGCGTTGTGGCGGTTTCGGGGCGTTGACCAGCGCGAGCATCGCTTCGGCAAACTTCACCGGATCCCCAGGCTGCGCATGGTTGGCGCCTTCGGCAAACTGGCGCATCTTGCCGACGGTTTCCTCGTAGTCCGGCAGTTCCAGGGCGGTCTTGATCAGCGACTGCTCGTCCAGGAAGTCGGTGCGGAAGAACCCGGGTTCGACAACCGTCGCATGGATGCCCAGAGGCGCCAGCTCCTGATGCAGCGCTTCGGTAATGCCCTCCACCGCAAACTTGGTGGAACCATAGACGCCCCAGCCCATGTAGGCCTGATAGCCGCCGATCGACGAGATATTGATCACATGACCGCTACGCTGGCGACGCATGTGCGGCAGTACCGCGCGGGTGACGTTGAGCACGCCGAACACGTTGGTGGCGAACAGGCGTTGCGTTTCGCTGGCGCTGGTCTCTTCCACCGCGCCCAGCACGCCGAAGCCGGCATTGTTGATCAGCACGTCAATGCGCCCGAAACGCTTGATGCCTTCGGCAACCGCCTGATGCGCCTCTTCCTCGCGGGTGACGTCCAGCCGCACGGCGAGCAGGTTCGGGTGATCGCCCAAGCGATCGGTGATGTCTTGTGGTTGACGAGCGGTGGCAATCACAGCGTCGCCGGCACGCAGGGCGTGTTCTGCGATGAGGGTGCCAAAACCACGGGAAGCGCCAGTAATGAACCAGGTACGCATTTCAACTCCTCCTGCCTGCGACCCGAGCGTTGTTGCCGGGCCTTCTCGATGAGTTGATGCCACTTTAAGGCTGTGCTACTGATGTTATAATCCCAGCAATTTTGCATGCCTTTGTGAATGGTGCTCACAAATGAAATCCCCCTCCACCGCCGACCTGTCGATCTTCCTGTGCATCGCCCGGCACCTGAACTTCAGCCGGGCAGCGGTCGAACTGGGTCTGACGCCCTCGGCACTCAGTCACTCATTGCGAGCGCTGGAAAATCGCCTGGGCGTACGCCTGTTCAATCGCACAACACGCAGCGTGGCGTTGACTGACGCCGGGGAGCGACTTTTCGCACGGCTGAAACCGGCCTTCCGAGACATCGATGATGCCTTGGAAGACCTTAATAGCTTTCGCGACAAGCCATCAGGGAACCTGCGCATGACAGCAGGGCGACAGGCGTGTGAGTTGGTGCTCTTGCCGATCGTCAGCCAGTTCCTCAAGGAGTATCCGGATATCCGTCTTGAGATCGTCGAAAGCGACGCATTGGTCGACGTGGTGGCTGGCGGTTTTGATGCGGGGGTACGTTTCGGCAACCGTCTGGAAGCCGACATGGTCTCGCGACCTATCGGGCCGAACATGCGCTCGGTGGTCGTGGGCTCGCCGGCATTCTTCGAGCGACATGCCGCCCCCCGAAAACCCGAGGACTTGCATGGCATCCCGTGCATCCGCCACCGCTTCCCCAGCGGCTCGATGTACCGCTGGGAATTCGAACGCGGCGCGATCACCCAGGAGATCGACGTCAGCGGCCCGCTCACGCTCGGCGATGTCAGCCTGATGATCGGCCCGGCACTGCAGGGTGTGGGTCTGGCCTACGTGTTCGAGGACATGGTCAGCGGGTATCTGGCCGATGGCCGCCTGATCCAGGTGCTGGCCGATTGGTGCCCCTTTTATCCGGGCCTGCATCTGTATTACCCCAGTCGCCGTCATGTGCCCGCAGCGCTCAAGGCCTTCATCGACTTTGCCTGTACGGCTCGACACGCAACCGCCCGCGACGACTAAGCTTTTGTAACGTCACCTCGTCCCTCGAGGAGCTATCCATGAACGCCGTTGCCCTGTCCGAACTCGATGCCGCCCTGCCCGGCCTGACCCGCAAGATCCGCGTGCTCGATGCGCTGTCCTGGCCCGATGGCGTCGAGGAGGACTTCCTGGCGAAATGGCGCAGCGGGCGGGCCACGCTGCCCGATGTCAAGTTGCAGCCCCGCGACCACAGCGCCGACATCGCCGCCCTGGAAACCTTTATCAGCCATTGCGATGTGGGGCATCCGGCCGGCAACCACCTGGCCCTGACCGCCCGTAGCTATGCCACGGCCGGGCACATGCTGGGGGCCGTGGGTACTCCCGCCTTTACCCAATACTCGTCAGCGCTGTACCGGCGTCCGGATTTCCATTACTCGCGCCTGCAACTGAGCATGCTCGACGCGGCCCGGTTCTTTCTCGACACCACCGACGCCCTGCTCGGGGGTGCACGAATTCCACCCAGCCCCGCCGAGATCCCCGCCAAGGTGTTCGCCGCCTGGATTCAACCGGAACTGGACCGTTTCTTCGGCGTCGGACAGATCACGGTGGTGCTCGATCCGAACCTGGCCGCCAAGGCCATCGCCGGATCGAGCCGCATTCGCCTGCGGGCCAGTGCGCTGTTCACGGAGCTGGACAAGCATCAGCTGTTGCAACACGAGGCCTTCGTGCATGTCGCCACCGCACAGAACGGCGCGCGGCAGCCCAACCTCACAAGCCTGGGCCTGGGCGCTCCGCGCACAACCCAGACCCAGGAGGGCATTGCCACCCTGGCCGAACTGTTCACCGGCAGCATGGACATCAACCGCCTGCGTCGCCTGGCCCTACGCGTACTGGCGGTCCAGCAGGCGCTGGAGGGCGCCGACTTCATCCAGGTGTTCGAAGGTTTTCTGGCTGCCGGGCAGACGCAAGAGGAATCCTTCCGCTCAACCCAACGGGTGTTCCGCGGCGCCGATCTGCGGGGCGGTTCGGCGTTTACCAAGGATGCCGCTTACCTGACCGGGCTGCTCGGCGTCCACACCCTGCTGCGCATTGCAATTCGCGATAACCGGCCGGAACTGATCGGGCATTTGTTTGCAGGGCGCCTCAGCCTGGCGGACACGGTACGCCTGGCGCCACTGTTCGAGTCCGGCTGGCTCAAGGGACCGACCTACCTTCCGGCCTGGGCCTCTGATCTGCGTCTGCTGGCAGCCAACCTGGCCTTCTCGGCATTCATTTCCCGGATCAGGCTGGATGTGCTGGACCTGGACGTGTTCATGGCATTTGCCGAAGAACACGAAAGCGATGCCAGCGCACACTGATCAGAATCAGGACCTGGATCACAGCGTTTCAAAGCCAGCCTGTCTCCTCCAAATGAGCTGCTACCCTTAGGGAGCGGTGTCGAGGCACAGCTCTGTGGCTTGCAGAGTCGGCTTTCACCTGCCGGGGATTGATCCACTCATTTCAAGCCTGCCTGACCACATGGGGGGTGCGATGCACATTCCATTTTTTTACGCGTTGTCGGCCGTACTGTTATTGAGCGGAGCTTCCAGCCTGGCACTGGGTGCGGATGAGACCGCTGCCGCACCGGCCCCGGCACCCGCCGCAGCCCCCGCACCGGCCGTCGCGACCGATACGGCGCCCGTCGCCCCGGCGACCAAGGATCCGGTGTTCAACCAGGAACAGCTGGATCAGATGCTCGCGCCCATTGCCCTTTACCCGGACCCTCTGTTTGCACAGGTGCTGATGGCCACCACCTACCCCGGGGAAGTCGGCGAGGCCGTCAGCTGGTCCAAAGCGCATCCGGACGCCAAGGGTGACGATGCGGTCAAACAGGTGGCGAACCAGCCCTGGGATCCGAGCGTGCAAGCGCTGGTCGCTTTCCCGCAGGTTCTGGCAACGCTGGGGCAGGATCCCGTCTGGGTCCAACGCCTGGGTGATGCCTTCCTGGCGCAGCCCGACGATGTCATGGAAAGCGCGCAACGCCTGCGTCGCCAGGCGCAGGCAGCCGGCAATCTGCAGAGCAACCAGTATCAGAACGTGACGATCCAGAATGTCGCGGCGCCCGAGCCTGCAACCACGAATGCGGCACCAGCGCCAGCGCCTGCTGCGCAACCGACGCCGGCCAGCAGCTCCACCATCATCATCCAGCCTGCCGATCCGCAGGTGGTGTACGTCCCCACGTATAACCCGACGACCACCTACGGTACCTGGCCTTACCCGGCCTCGCCGCCCGCGTACTATCCACCGCCACCGGCCTATTACCCGGGCCAGGCCCTGATGGCCGGACTCGCGTTTGGCGCCGGCGTGGCGATCATTGGATCGTTGTGGGGTGAATGTGACTGGGGCAATAACGACGTCGACATCGACGTCAATCGCTACAACAACATCAACGCCAACAACCGGATCACCAACAACAAATGGCAGCACAACCCGGTGCACCGCAATGGCGTGCCCTATCGAGACAATGCGAGCCGCGCGCAATACGGCCGCCAACTCAACGGTGCCAGTCAGCGTGAAGCCTATCGCGGGGACACTGCCCAGCGCGCCCAGGCCCGTGAAAATGCCCGCAGTTCAATGGACAGGCACGGTATTGAACGCCCCGCCACCAGCAACCGCGAAGCCCGTGATCAAACGCGCAAACTCCAGTCAGCAGCCGCGGACGGCAATCGGTTACAGGGCGGTGCGGACAGGCCCAAGGCGGCTGACAGAGGCCAGGGTACCGCCAGAAATACCCGGGAAAATCAGCAGCCGAGGACCCAGGCCCGCCAGGAACCCAGGAACCAGTCCGCCCAGTTGAACCAGCGCAGAGAAGGCGCCGCGCAGACGCGGCAAGCGCCGAACAAACGGCCCGCCGCCAGTTCTGGCAGTGCCCGCAACAATGCGTTCGCCGGCGCACGCTCACCGTCCCAGGCCAACGTCCAGGCCAATCGTGGCCGGGCCAGCCAGGCATCCGCCCATCGCCCCAGTGCCGCCCGTTCGGCCGGTCACCAGGTCAGTCGGCCGTCCAATCCACCAGCGCGTCAAAGGGGGGGCCGTCGTTGAAAAACCATACTCGAGTGAAAGGACTCATGGGCGTGCTGCCTCCTGTCCTTGCGGTAGCTGCCGGCTTGCTGTGGTCGTGCATGGCGACGGCACAGCAGGCCTTTCCAACACCGGAAAAGGCCGCAGAGGCCTTGGTCCAGGCGCTGGGTACGGAACACGCCGACCAGGCACGCCTGACGGAACTGCTCGGTAGTGACTGGCACAATTACATCCCGCGTGAAGGTGTGCAGCGCAAAGACGTCGATGCGTTTTTGCAGCAGTACCGCGAGCAACACCACATTGAAAAAAGCGGCGACCGCAAGGGCATCCTGGCGGTCGGCCCCGAGAATTGGACACTGCCTATCCCCTTGGTAAAGGTTGCGAGCGGCTGGCGCTTCGACTTGAAGGCCGGCAGTGCCGAGATCCGCGCACGCCAGATCGGCCGCAATGAACTCGACGCGGTGCAATCGGTGCTGGCCTATCACGACGCCCAGATGGACTATGCGTCAGTCGATCGGGACGGTGATGGCGCACTCGAATATGCGCAAAAAATCTTCAGCACCCCCGGCAAGCACGACGGACTCTATTGGGCGCAAGACGATAGCGGCCAGATCAGCCCGCTGGGGCCTTCGTTCGGCAAAGCCATTGCCGACGAAGAATGGCATGGCTACCGCTTCCGCATCCTTCATGGCCAGGGGCCTTCGGCACCGGGTGGTGCCTACAGTTACCTCATCGGTGACAAGATGAGCCGCGGCTTTGCCCTGATCGCCTGGCCGGCGAAGTACAACGTCACCGGGGTGATGAGCTTCATGATCAGCCACGAAGGCCAGGTGTTCGAAAAAGACCTGGGGCCCGAAGGTGAAAAACTGGCGCTGGCGATGAAACGCTTTGACCCGGATGACAGCTGGCAGGAGGTGGCGGCAGATCAAGATCAGGAGTAGCCCGCAGCAACCTGCTGCGGGGTGGCAGAACTATTGAAACGACAGGACGAATCGCTCTTCGCTGCCCGGGCTGTCGTCACGGCAAGGTTGCTCAAGCTTGAATCCGCAGCGGTCCAGCACCTTTCTGGAGCCCAGGTTTTCCTTGTAGGCATAGGCCACCAGTTGCGCAAGTCCCCAGCGCACCTGTGCCTGCTGGATCAGATGCCTCAACGCCAGTGTTGCCAGCCCCTGCCCGCACACGCGCTGATCGATCCGATAACCCACTTCGGCAGACCCCATCGCCAGGTCGATGCTTTTCAGATTGGCTCGACCAACAATTGTCTGGCTTGAGTCCTCGATGACAAACGGGTGCCAGGCGCCACTGGCCAAACCCGACAGATAGCTGTCGATATGATCGGCGACACCGCGCAACGAGTAAAACGCAGGGTCGCGCGCATCGATATGCGATTCGAACCATTCACGGTTGCGGATTTCGAACGCCAGTAAAGCTTCAGCGTCAGTGGTTTTCAGCTCGCGAACGCTAAACGATTCCATTCAGTGCGTCTCCTTTGCCTTGTGTCGAAACAGCGCAAGTCTATCGCATACCTGAACAACCCTGCCCTTCCTGAATCCGAGCGGCTTGCACGAAACATATGGATAAACGTATATTCGCATGACCATATGTACAGAGCCCTGCCAATGCTCAACCCTGCCTCCGTATTCAAATGCCTGTCCGACGAAACCCGCGCCCGGGCCACTTTGCTCATCGCTCGTGAAGGCGAGTTATGCGTGTGTGAGCTGGTCTGTGCCCTGGACGATAGCCAGCCGAAAATTTCCCGCCATCTTGCCCAGCTTCGCGGATGCGGCCTGCTTCTGGACCGCCGCCAGGGGCAATGGGTGTATTACCGGCTCAACCCTGATCTGCCCGTGTGGGTTCGTGATGTTCTGCAGACCACGCTGGCAGCGAACGCCGACTGGCTCAAGGACGACAGCACCCGTCTGAACGCCATGGGCGACCGCCCTCTCAACACTGCCGCCTGCTGCTGACCCTTCAACCGTCGAGAATCCACATGCTGACTGCGTTTTCCATTTTCCTGCTCACCATGGTGTTGGTCATCTGGCAACCCAAGGGCCTGGGCGTCGGTTGGAGCGCCTCCCTGGGCGCCGTTCTGGCCCTGCTGGCAGGCGTCGTGACGCTGCACGATATTCCGCTGGTGTGGGCCATTGTCTGGAACGCCACCGCGACCTTCATCTCGCTGATCATCATCAGTCTGTTGCTCGATGAGGCCGGGTTCTTCCAGTGGGCCGCCTTGCATGTGGCACGCTGGGCCAAGGGTGACGGGCGACGCCTGTTCGTCTTCACGATACTGCTGGGGGCCGGCGTCTCCGCGTTGTTTGCCAACGACGGCGCCGCCCTGATCCTGACCCCCATCGTTGTTTCAATTCTGCTCGCACTGCGTTTTTCGCCAGCGTCCACCCTGGCGTTCGTCATGGCGGCCGGCTTTATCGCCGACACGGCGAGCCTGCCCCTGGTGGTGTCCAACCTCGTCAACATCGTTTCGGCGGACTACTTCGACCTGGGGTTCAGCGAATACGCCGCCATCATGGTGCCGGTCAACTTCGTTGCCGTGGCGACCACCCTGGTGGTGCTGTACTGGTTTTTCCGCCGTGACATTCCCCGGCACTACGCGCTCGATGACGTGATGGATCCGCGACGCGCCGTGCGTGATCCCCTGACCTTCCGCGTTGGCTGGATCGTTCTGGCCCTGTTGTTGGTCGGGCTGTTTGCCCTGGAGCCCCTGGGCATTCCGGTCAGCGCCATCGCAGCGGTCTGTGCCGCGCTGCTGTTCGCCGTGGCGGCGCGCGGGCATGTGATTTCCACCCGCCGGGTGCTGCGTGAAGCGCCCTGGCAGGTCGTGATCTTTTCGCTGGGCATGTACCTGGTGGTGTACGGGTTGAAAAACGCCGGACTGACCACCTACATGACCATGGCCCTGAACCGCATGGCCGAGTTCGGCATCTGGGGCGCCGCGCTGGGCACCGGCCTGCTCACGGCCTTGCTGTCATCGGGCATGAACAACATGCCCACGGTGCTGGTGGGCGCGCTGTCGATTCAAGCCAGTGACGCCACCGGCGTAGTGCGTGAAGCCATGATCTACGCCAACGTCATTGGCTCTGACCTGGGCCCCAAGATCACCCCCATCGGCAGCCTGGCCACCCTGCTCTGGCTGCATGTTCTGGAGCGAAAGGGCATCCGCATTACCTGGGGTTACTACTTCAAGGTCGGCGTGGTCCTGACCCTGCCGATCCTGCTCATCACCTTGTCTGCCCTGGCCTTGCGCCTGAGCGTATAGCCCCGTGCAACCGCAAAGAGGAGTCACCATGCGCGTTCTGTTTATGTGTACCGCCAACAGTTGTCGCAGCATCCTGTCCGAAGCCATGTTCAACCATCTCGCGCCAGAAGGCTTCGAGGCGATCAGTGCCGGCAGTTTCCCCAAGGGACAGGTGCTGCCCCGCAGCCTGCGCACCTTGCAAGAGGCCGGCATTGCCATCGACGGCTTGAGCAGCAAAGGCAACGAGGCTTTCGAAGCCAACCCGCCGGACATCGTCATCACGGTCTGCGACAAGGCTGCCGGCGAGGCATGCCCGGTATACTTCGGACCGGCACTGAAAGCCCATTGGGGCCTGGAAGATCCCTCGGACATAACGGGGGATGAAGCACGGGTGACAGCGGCGTTCCACTCAACCCTGGCGCGCATCGAAACGCGCTGCCGGGCATTCCTCGAACTGCCTTTTGCACAACTTGACCGCGATGCATTGAAGCGCGAACTCGAGCGCATCGGCACGCTTTGACCGGAGCCCTTATGACCCATTCCCTACCCAATCTCGACACGGCACTGACCCACCCCATCGCCAACGGACGCAACGAGCAGCACAAGCCGCGCATCCTGTTGTTATACGGTTCGACTCGTGCGCGGTCGTTCAGTCGTCTGCTGGTCGAGGAAGCAGCCCGGTTGCTCGAACACTTCGGCGCCGAGACGCGGATCTTCAATCCATCCGGCCTGCCGCTACCGGACGACGCGCCCTCCGACCACCCGAAAGTCCAGGAACTGCTCGAACTGATGCAGTGGTCTGAAGGACAGGTCTGGTGCTCGCCAGAGCGCCACGGCTCGATGTCTGCGGTGTTCAAGGCGCAAATCGACTGGGTGCCGTTGGCGTTGGGGGCCATTCGCCCAACCCAGGGTAAAACCCTCGCGGTCATGCAAGTCTGCGGCGGCTCCCAGTCCTTCAATGTGGTGAATCAGCTTCGTGTGCTGGGACGCTGGATGCGCATGTTCACCATCCCCAATCAATCTTCGGTGCCAAAGGCTTTTCTGGAGTTTGACGAAGCCAATCGCATGAAACCCTCATCGTTGTACGACAGGGTCGTAGACGTCATGGAGGAACTGGTGAAATTCACCCTGCTGCTACGGGATCGCCCCGACCTGGTTGACCGCTACTCGGAACGCAAAGAGTCCGCGCAAGAACTGACTCAGCGCGTGAATCAGCGGTCGATCTGACGATAGAGATCTGGCTCGATAGCCGAAAAAAAGTCGCAAACCCCATGACGTTTCAGGGCTTGCGACTCTTTGCCGATACGTCCCTCAAGCTCCCGGGACGTTTTCTACGGTATGCCTGCCGTGTTCATTGCCGAACGTGCAGGCTCAGTTCTCTACCTCCATCGCATCGAGATCCGGTTCGTCCGGGGCGTCCGCCATATCCTCTCTGACGTCCTTCGCCTCAACTTTGGCGGCCTCTCTGGCTGCCTTCGCCTCGGCTTTGGCGGCGTCCCTCGCGGCATCCGCGGTAGCCCGGGCAGCATCCCTTGCAGCATCTGCTTCGGCCTTGGCGGCGTCCCGAGCTGCATCCGCAGCGGCACGGGCAGCGTCTCTGGCGGCGTCTGCGTCTTCGTCCGCTACGCCAGCCGCTTTTGCGGCATCCCGGGCGGCATCTGCTTCAGCCCTGGCGGCGTCCCGGGCAGCATCTGCGGTCGCTTTTGCCGCATCACGAGCGGCATCAGCAGTCGCTCTGGCCGCGTCCCGGGCTGCATTGGCATCAGCCTTGGCAGCGTCCCTGGCTGCATCGGCGGCATCGTTGTCAGCATCATGATCAGCGTCGTCCGCGTCGTTGTCATGGGCGTTGCCCGGGCCTTTGTTCCCGGCTACACCACCATGGTCAGCGTCGCCGCGTCCCGGGCCTCCATGACCGTCACCGTCATGGCCAGCAGCCCCATGATCGCCATGATCGCCACCCTCTCCTCCATGGCCACCGGCACCGTGACCGCCGTCACCACCACCGTGGCCACCGTCACCGCCACCGTGACCACCACCGCCGTTACCGCCACCGTGACCGCCACCACCACCGCCTCCACCGCTGCCGCTGCCGCTGCCGCCATCCTTGGCATACACGCTGGAGAAACTACCGATGTAATCGGGCACCAGGACAGTCGATGCCGACAGGACTCCACCGATTGCCAGAGCCAATAAACATTTCTTGAGCAGCATGATGCACCTCCGCATGGAGTTGCGAACTCATCTCCGTATCGAACGCAATGTCCAGTGAGTTCCCGGCCGCCCATTGGAGCAGCCGGCCAACCGGCACGGCCATCAATCTGCAACATTGATGAGCTACTGCGGTATACGCACGATCCCTCAGAGCCAGTTGGCATCGTTGCGCGGGAAACATTCCCACATATTTTTTTGGATAAGTGCTTTCAGCCCGAGTTCAAAAAAAAGAATCAGCACTGACACATGGGTTGAGCAACAACTTCAACTCACAGCAAGCAAGCTGCCAGACTGCCCGCAGCAACGAGCCAGACCACTACAACGATCACCGCAGCAAATCTGTTCACTGGCCGCTTTCTGTGGCTTTTCTCCCACTCACTCGCTTTGATCCGACAATCTTCGAGCACCTGTGCAGGCATCAAGCGAATAGCGAGCACAATGCCAAGCGGCAAAATAATCACATCGTCCAGATACCCAAGCACAGGAATGAAATCGGGAATGAGGTCGATTGGACTCAGTGCATACGCCACGACAAAAACCGAAATCCATTTGGGTAACCAGGGTGTTTGCGGATGCTGAAAGCAAAACCAGAGGACCATCGTTTGCTGTTTGAGCTTTCTGGCCCAGCCACGTAAACGATCAAGCAGGTGTTTCATATCGGCATCGTCTGTAGTTGAAGGCGCGTGCCTGCGAGCGTAGCGCCTTGGGTGATTGACAGCCATGAGTCAAGAACTGGCAAACAGCAACAGGCTAGTGCGACCAGCGAGTCGCAATGCTCTAGCCGGTGTCACCCCTTGGTCAGATCAACCAACGGCGTCTGCCGCACCTCAGTCTCCCGCCCACCCTGAATCTCGCTCACCTGCTGCAAGGCCTTGTCCACAGCCGCCTTATCCGCCAACAAGCTGTAGCTGATGCGGAACTGCTTGTGTTCCTTGGGCCCAATTGTCGGTACCAGGTTCAGTGGCCGTTGATAACGGCGGTTGTAGGAAAAACTTGTCCCCGGCTCCAGCCCCGTGACATAGCCCTGGCCTTGGGTGTCGGTGTTTTTCCATAGGGAAAACACCGGCAGTGTCTGAGTGTTGAAGCCGACCGAAACGCCCAGGCTGCCGGCCTTGTTATGCAACACGGTCAATGTATCGCCCTTGGCATCGGCATAGGGCACCACGTTGTAAACCGTTTCGTCGTAGTCCCTGGTCGGTGCGCGGTACGTTTGCCAGTCAGGCAGATCGCCCTTGGCCTTGTCGTTGAACGGCGACACCTGTTTCACCGGCGCGGCGAACCGGG